>JAUYKR010000076.1 GCA_030699855.1 bacterium | reverse complement strand
GACTTCTCCCGTTGATGCCATCTCAACACCCAGGGTGGGATCGGCACCCTTCAGTCTGGTAAAGGAGAACTGGGCGGCCTTAACGCCGATTTGGTCGAGCTCGAGCGTCTTGTACTGAACCTTGCTGATCTGCTTCATCTTGGGGTGATCCAGCATGGCGTAAGTGGCAATTTCGATGAAGTTGTAGCCGGTGACTTTCGACGAAAAGGGAAAGGAGCGGCTGGCGCGCAGATTGCACTCGATTACCTTCACCTCGTTGTTGCGGGCAAGAAACTGAATATTAAAAGGACCGGAGATATTCAGTTCGTGAGCCACTGCTTTGGCGATCTTCTTGATCCGCTTGATGGTTTCCAGGTACAGGTGTTGTGGGGGCAGGACTATGGTCGCATCGCCGGAGTGAACGCCGGCGTTTTCGATGTGTTCGGCGATGGCATAAATCACCAGTTTGCCGCGGTGGGCCACGGCATCGATCTCTATTTCCTTGGCGTTGCGCTCAAATTTGGAGATGACCACGGGAGCCTCCCGGGAAATATCGGTGGCCTTTTTCAAAAAGTCTTCCAGACTGCGGCGGTCGTAGGCTACGCTCATGGCGGCGCCGGAAAGCACATAGCTGGGCCGGACCAGGACCGGGTAACCCACCCTTTCGGAAAAAGCGACCGCCTCCGACAATTTCTTGGCTTCTTCCCAGAGGGGCTGGTCGATTTTGAGCTTGTCCAACAGTCCGGAAAAGCGATGGCGGTTTTCACACTGATCAATGGAGTCGATGGCTGTTCCTAATACCTTGATGTGATTTTCCTGGAGCTTCAGGGCCAGATTGTTGGGAATTTGTCCGCCGGTGGATATGACCACCCCCAGCGGTTTTTCCGTGTGGTAGATGTCCATAATCCGCTCCAGAGTCAGTTCCTCGAAGTACAGCCGGTCGCACATGTCGTAGTCGGTGGAGACTGTCTCCGGATTGCAGTTGATGACAATGGTCTCGTAGCCCTCCTTTTCCAAAGTCTTGATCACGTTGATGTTGCACCAGTCGAATTCGACTGATGAACCGATGCAGTAGGGGCCGCTGCCCAGAACAATAACTTTTTTCTTTTGGGATGGTTTTACATCGCTCTCCGTGCCGTGATAGCTGGTGTACAGGTAATTCGTTTCAGCCGGAAATTCGGCGGCCAGAGTATCGATCTGCTTGGTGATCGGCAGGATGCCTTTCCGCTCTCTGAATTTGCGAAGAGTTTGCGGCTGGACTTTCAGCAATCTGGCCAAATGCTCGTCGGAAAAACCGTGTTTTTTTGCGACCAGAATGGAGTGAGCGATCTTGTCGTCTCCGCTGAGCATGGATCCGAGAACTTCCTCCCGATTTTTAGTCAGTTCTCCACGGATCACTTCTATGTTTTCCAACTTGGAAAGAAACCAGGGGTCAATGCCGGTGAGTTCATTGACCTCCTCGATTGACCAGCCTTTTTCCAGGGCCTCCGCAATGGCAAAAATTCGCTTGGGGGTGGGTACCTCCAGTTCATGCCTGATGTTGGCGCAGGGGAAGTTATGGTTGGAAAATCCTTCCGCTCCGATGTTGAGCATGCGCAATCCTTTTTGCAGGGCTTCTTCAAAGGATCTGCCGATGGCCATGATTTCTCCCACCGATTTCATCTCCGTGGAGATCTCATTGGTGACCTTGCGGAACTTGCCCAGGTCCCAGCGGGGAATCTTGATGGTGATGTAGTCCAGTGCCGGTTCGAAGAAGGCCGAGGTGCATTTGGTAATGCTGTTTTGCAATTCCGGCAAGGTTTTTCCCAATGCCAGCTTCGCGGCTATGTAGGCCAGCGGGTAGCCGGTGGCCTTGGAGGCGAGGGCGGAAGAGCGGGAAAGCCGGGCGTTGACCTCGATGATGCGGTATTGGGAATTTTCCGGATTGAGGGCGTACTGAATGTTGCACTCGCCCACAATCTTCAGATGGCGGATGGTTTTGATGGCGATGTTTCGCAGGAGTTGGTATTCGTCATTGTTCAGCGTTTGTGAGGGCGCCACGACGATCGACTCCCCGGTGTGGATGCCGAGCGGATCGAAATTCTCCATGTTGCAGACGGTGATGCAGTTGTCGTTCTGGTCGCGAACGACTTCATATTCAATTTCCTTCCAGCCGCGAAGGTCTTCTTCCACCAGGACTTGAGGACTGCTGGCGAAGGCTACTTCACAAAGCTTTCGTAATTCTTTTTCGTTACTGACGAAACCGCTGCCGCGGCCCCCCAGGGCGAAGGCCGCCCTGCAGATGACGGGGTAGCCAATCTCTATGGCCGCCTTGGCGCAGGCGTCCACGCTGCGACAGGCGATTGAACGCGGGGTGTCCAGGCCAAGCTTGCGCAGGAAGTTGGCGAATTTTTCGCGATCCTCCGTCAGTTCTATGGCGGTGGTGTCGGTGCCCAGGACTTTCACATGGTGTCGTTTCAGCGCTCCGGAACGCTTCAGTTCCAGGCCGCAGTTCAGGGCTGTTTGTCCGCCAAAGGACAGCAAAATTCCCTCCGGTTTTTCCTTCTTGATCACTTCCTCCACGAAGTACGGGGTAACGGGCAGGAAGTAGACCCTGTCCGCCAGCCCCTTCGAGGTTTGGTTGGTGGCGATATTCGGATTAATCAAGATCACTTCCACATTTTCCTCCTTCAAGGCTTTTATTGCCTGAGATCCGGAGTAATCAAATTCACCTGCTTCCCCGATCTTGAGAGCCCCGGAGCCGAGCAGGAGTATTTTCTTCGGTTTGCTGGTGGACATAGAGGTTGTGATTGCCTTGCTCAGGAGTTTATCAGAAAACTTCCCAGG
Source organism: bacterium (assembly GCA_030699855.1). GTDB lineage: Bacteria > Patescibacteriota > Gracilibacteria > JAUYGZ01 > JAUYGZ01 > JAUYKR01. The sequence goes on along the minus strand of JAUYKR010000076.1, from coordinate 3,752 downwards.
TCAAATACTATTCTTCCTGTTCACCCAATAAGTTCTCTATGCGCTCAACTCGTTCGGTGCTCAGGTCTTCTTTAAAGGCAAGGTGAGGAATTTTCCGCAGCTTCACTTGGGTCACGATTTGGCGGGCCAGGTACCCGGCTCTCCTGTTCAAATGCTCGACCAGCCTTGTTCTCTGCTTCATGGCGCTTACAAAAACACTGACGTGGTCAAGCTTGGGCGTGACGGTCACGTCGGTAACGGTGACCAGTCCATAGTGTTCCAGGGGGAGTTCCTCTTGAAAAATCCGGCCGAATGCTTTCAGAAGTTCTTTGGCGACTTGTTGGTTGCGGAAGGACATGAAATACTTTTGATCGATGGTATTGTAACACTTCTTCCATGCTGGCCGAACCTCATTATCCCTCCAAGTGGAGCGTCGTGATCGTGTTTCTGGTTATTTTTCTGATGATCGGGGGGGTGTTCGCTTGGGCCTTTTGGCTGAACTTCGGCACGGTTCACCTGAGCTCGGACCTTGCTTTTCTGGCTCGGGTTCGCGGAGAGGAGCACTATTGTCCGACCAGATGTGATCTGGAACTTCCTCCCGGGACTTATTCGTTCGAGGCGGTAGCCGAGGGGTATTATCCGGAGACTTTTTCGCTGACTCTTTCCTTGTGGGGAGAGCTGTCTCAGCAGCTCACCTTTCGCTTTGTTCCGGTTCTCCAGGAATCGCCGCTGGCGAGTGTCCCTGGGGCGGAAATTCTTCTTTTCACGTTTCAACGAAGCGGACAGGATTATCACTTGTATGATTTGCGCGATGAAGAGCCTCGCTTTGTCTCCTCATTCCAGAGTCTGGACAGTCCAAAGATCCATGCCGCTGGAAATCTGGCCGTGGTTTTGGACCAGGGCAGAATCTTCTTTGTCCATGTCGGCGATGGGCGAAAGCAGCGCTACTTTGACGACACGGTACGGATTCTGGAGGCTCTGGTAAGTGATGGCGGGGAAAGAGTTCTCATCTTTGCCGAAGCAAAAGGACTCAAGCAGCTTTGGTTGTGGCATGAGCCTTCGCAAGAACTGCGGCCGCTCAGCTGGTATGCCGAGCCTGGATTTGTCCAATGGCAGGCTCAGGCGGAACACCGCTTGTTTGTCGTCAGCGACCAGCTCCAGGACCAAGAGGGGCGGAGCCTCGCCGGTGACTTTGTCGATGCTGTTTCATCGGAGAAAGTGGTTAAGACCGGTTTGTTTTCCTACAATTTGGATACGGAAAAGGCTCTGCTCCTCGCCGAACTGGATCAGCTTCCTCGGCAGCTCCTTAGGCGGGGTGAACGCTACTTTGTTCAGGTTGAAGAAGAGCAGTATCGTGAGTTACAGATCATTCAATAGCTGCGCTTCTTAATCGAAGTGAAAGAAGAATTCTATTTTGTGCTTTCCGATCAATAATTTGTCCCCGTCTTTCGCGCCGAGTTTTTTTAGTTCTTTCAGAATTCCTTTTTTGTAGAGCACGTCGTGAACACGATGAGAGGCTTCCCGATTGTCAAAGTTCGTCATGTTGACGATTTGTTCGATGCGCTTGCCGCTGACGCGGTAGACCCCTTTTTTTATCAGTTCCACGGAAAAGTGCTGGGGATTTTCCAGGTGAGGACGATACAGAATATGCACCGGATGCTCCTCCGACACCGGTGTCAGAGACTGCCAGTCGGGCTTGGGAGTTTTTTCCAATTGCTGGAAGAGATATATTTTGAGTTCCTGTGTTCCCTTTGTGGTCGCGGCCGAAATGGATTCTGGATATAGCGTGAACCGCTTGCTTCTGCCAATTTCCTGCTTGAGTTTGGCCCTGATGTCTTTTTCCTGTTCTTCCTGCAGCAGGTCAACCTTGTTGATGACGACGATCTGTTTCTTTTCCGCCAGGTCTTTGGAAAAGGCCGCCAGTTCCTGATTGATGAGCTGGAAGTTTGACTTCTGTTCGGAAAAATCGGCCTGACTGGGGTCGATCAGGTGGACCAGCACGCGACAGCGCTGCACGTGCTTCAGGAATTCGACGCCAAGGCCCTTGCCTTCGTGTGCGTTTTCGATTAATCCCGGGATGTCCGCTACCACATAGGTGACTTTGTCCGCTATTTTTACGATGCCCAGGTTCGGGATCAGGGTGGTAAAGGGGTAGTCGGCGATCTTGGGCCTGGCGTTGGAAATGGCGGCAATCAGGCTGGACTTGCCGGCAGAGGGAACGCCGATGATCCCGACATCGGCCACCAGCTTCAGTTCCAGCTCGACCTCGATATTTTCGCCTTCTTCGCCCAGCTCCGCGAACTTTGGCGCCTGGCGTACCGAGCTGGCAAAGTTGGCGTTGCCTTTGCCACCCACGCCGCCCTTGGCTGCCAGCAGGATTTTGTTCGGGCTGGAGAGATCGGCGATGTCCATTTTTTTCACAACTTCATCCTTTTTGTCACGGATGACCTGGCGGACGATGGTTCCCAGCGGGACCTCTAAAATGAGATCTTCTGCGTTTTTGCCGAAGCAATTCTGACCCATGCCGTGTTCGCCGCCTTCCGCCCGGAACTGCTTATAGCTATCCAGATGGGTCAGGGTGTTCAGGGCGTGATTGACTTTAAAGTAGATGTCTCCACCTTTGCCCCCATTGCCGCCGTTGGGACCGCCCCTTGGGACAAACTTCTCCCGCCGGAATGATATACAACCGTTGCCGCCGTTGCCGGCGTGGAGCTGTAAAGTAGTTTGATCGCAGAACATGAGGGGAATACAATGGACTCAGAAGCGAATTGTACGCTGCGCGAGCAAATTTGCAATCGATTGACTTTTCGAGAAAGGGGGCTAAAATGTGACCCTTTTCAAAATATATGGGCTATTCACCAGCAGAAGGTGGACCAGATTGGGGTGGCAGCGCCGTGCCTCATGATCCTTCGTTTGGAGACCCTCGTCGACTGACGTCACTATGGGCTCGTCGGTATGGTATTGGTAGCGATCCGGGAGGAAGTACCACTCCTTCTGGTTCAGATCATCGGGATACTGTGAAAATTTCAGCTAAAAGGCTTGCCGAGATCAGGGCTAGAGTCGATGGTTTTGATAGAGTAAGGGTTCCTATGGAACTTGTGTACGATCGGCGTCGACGGATGGCCGAAGCCTTGGGCACAAAGGCAAATATACCCGATGCTGTTGATCATGTTTCCGATCTTGTTCGCGATGCCTATGCCAAAGGGTATGGGAAGGGTTTTGATAAGGGTTTTGAGCAAGGAAACATTAAGGGCTATGACAATGGGTATGATGATGTACATTATGTCAACGGCAAGCGGAGTGAAATGTGTCCTCGAGTCAGCAGCCTCTCTATTTCTTACCCAAAGCTGTCCGGAATTACAGTTCAGCAGGCCTTTAAACTGGGGCTAGAGATGGGCATGCAGATAGGTTATTCTGTGGGGTACAAGGACGGGTACTACGAGGGAAGTCGGACTAATGAAGCTGACTCAGGAGTGGATTCAGACTAAAGAATCTCTTGTTTTTTTGCCCGGATTCGGCTATATTTCTGTCCGTCAGCTTGCTCTCCCCCCATGAAGCCAACTCTGCTCAACCTCGTGGACGTGATTACAACCCCTTCGGCCTAGGGACATTGCTTGATATGTAAGAATCACAAGTCCCTGGTCAGGGACTTTTTTTAAACCGTTATGTTAGATTCCAAGTCACTTACTGGATCCCACTTGCTCGCCCTCAGCCTGATCGAAGAGGGTGTCACCGACATCTTCGGTTACCCCGGCGGGGCCATCATGCCTTTT
>JAUYKR010000131.1 GCA_030699855.1 bacterium | reverse complement strand
CTTGCCTGTTAGTGCCTGGCCCCACATTGCCCCCAGTTCATTGGCGACGAGATCCTTGTAGCTAAATCCTGCTGTTATCGCATGTAAAGATTCATAGACCTCACCAAGTGAAGTTGCTAGGCCTCGCCCGTATTCGGCAGATAAAAGTGCGGCTGAGGAAAAATGCTGAAGCTTATCGGTGTTTCCTGTGTCCCCAGGATTGTTTTTATTCTTTATATTTGATCCAGATGCCCCGGTTAATCCGTCTGGAAGATTCTCAATCCTCCTTCCTCTTACGGTTCCTGAGTCAAAACTCTTGTCTAGGTTAATTGAAACCGTATCACTAAAGATCCTCAGTGAATCGGTGATTCTTTCTTTGTTTGATGAGCTACTTCCATACACTCCAAACCTCTGAGCCAAACTTGTCGCTCTTCCGTAGATAGCCTCAAGTCCTCCTGGGTTACCTCCCAGCCTGAGCGCTCTTTGGTATCCTGATGTCTTGAGAAAGTTATTCATGTTTCTAAATGCTTTTGCCCTTGCGGCGGGGCTAAGTTTCAAACCGGTGGGGTCGGTGTATTTAAAGGGATTGTTCCTCGCGTACGCATACAAGTGAAGCTGCTGTGGATCATCCAGAATCTCCATGGGATTGAAAACTGAAACAAAATCCTGGCTGATAAACCTCCCCATCTCCGAATCATAATACCTCGCATTGGCATAATTGAGTCCGGTCTCACCATCCCCCCAATGGGGACTGCGCTTCTCACGGCAAATAAAATCTCTGATTTTTTTGCCGTGAGATCTTCCGTTTCGCGGCTTCCTTCGCAACCCGCTCCACTTCAGACCGCTAGTCTCGCCACTTCCCTCATATCCCGTAAACTCATGACGCTCGTCGAAGGTGCCGTTGGTAGTGTCATGGCGGACTTCTCCGTAGGGGAAGTAAGAGGTGAGCTCCACGATGTCACCGCGCTCATCGGTCACCAGTCCGGAAGAACCGAGGTGATCGGAGTGAATGTAGTTGATGGTTTCAGTTCCACCCTTGTTCTCGATAGTGGCGATATGGAGAGGTTGGGATCCTCCCAGATCGGCATGGATGTAAGTCCTGGTCTCAGAATTTGGCAGGACTTCGTAGGAGTCGCCAATGAAATAGGCTGTCTCAGGAGCGGCTCCTGATCTGGCCTGCCCGCCGAGGTGGGTCACAGTCTTGGTGACTCGTTTCATCCCCAGGTAGGTGTTTTCGACGATGGTGCCGGTCTGGGTGTCTGTGGTTTTGGCCAGACGGTTGAGGTAGTAGTAGGTCATGATCAGGGTGGGTTTGCTGGCGGTATCGATGGATGGCTCAATCAGAATTTTGCTTTTTAAGAGCTGTTTCACCCCAAAATTGTAAAACACTATCAAACTCCCCAATCAGTTCTGACGAAAGGTAAGATCGAATTGTATTGAGTGGTATATTTTTTCTAAAGTTCTCATTAGAGATATCTTCGAGAAAGCCGATGACTATCCCATTTTTTACTTTTTCATCCCCGTTTTTGAAGAGAAATGTTACTTCATCGATGATTTTTTTTGCAAGAGAGTGCCTATTTTTTATTTTTGACCTCAGTATGTGCAGAAATAGTAAGCTTAGTGCTATCCAGACCTCAAAAAAAGTAGCTGATTCATCATACAATGAATGGTCCGAAAATTTTGCCATGGGTCCGATTTTATAAATCAATTGCAGTGCATTCTTCTTGGCAATTCTTTGTGAATAGAGTTTTACATTTTTGTTCATTTTCTTGGCTTAGTTTTTAAAGCTCGATTTAATTTGTTGATTTCCCTTTGTGCTCTCCTTATAACAAGCTTAAATTTGTCACCATATTGTGAAAGAGTCTTGATATGATTATTTAGTCCCCTAATTGAATTGTATGCCTTTAAAACATGGTCTCTTCTTCCGACCATCTCTCCTGTTTTGATTTGGTGTCTAACCGCAGCTGCAGTGCTTCCATCTCCAATTTTTCCGCCAGGTCTGTTGAGATCATTAATGGTGTTAGAAATTCTCTTCTGCGCAATATCTATTTTTTTGTGTCCATCTTTCCATGGATTCAAATCCTCCGGCCCCCCACTTCCCACGTTCCCACTCATGCTAGCACCGGATGCCCCCGCCGTGCCAGCCTCACTCATCCTCATGATCGCGTCCCTGTAGTTGTCGTTTGGCGTCGCTGTTGGGGAGGGGCTTGAGAGTGAATAATCCTTACCTCCTGATCCGGTGACCCAGACGTATGCGTCGATGCCAAGAGCAGTACCGACAGCGGCTGCGTAGATAATGTCACCAATGGGTATCGGCCCATCCATAAAGGGGAGCCAGCCCAACGATGCAGCTGCTTCCGCCGCGACTTCTCCAGTTGTATCAGTATTTTTGACAGGGTTATTTCCGGCGTAAGAATAGGAATTCAGTGCCTGCGGATCGGAAAGCACGCTCATCAAATCACCCATTCTCTTCAGGAATGGATCCTGGCTGATAAACTTGCCGATGTCGGATTGGTAATACCTCGCATT
>JAUYKR010000075.1 GCA_030699855.1 bacterium | reverse complement strand
ACAAATATCATATCCCCTCCGTCATGACTCATCAGCTACCGGCATTTCCACCCTGGCAATCAGGGAGGAAATAATGAACGCCACCGCCGGAGCGGCGAACCAAAAGCTGTAATAATTCACCAAGGATCTCACCAGCAGACTGGCGTTGCTGACGTCAAAGGCGGGAGAGATATTGCTTGCTAAAACTCCACCGCTGGGACCGGACATAAAGACCAGGATGGTACTGATGATAAGACCGGCGCTTAAAAAACCGTAAACGGAGGTGGTAATGAAGCGGATGATAATCGACTGCTCAAAGCCGGTATCGACCAGAAAAGCGCCCTTCATCACCAGGACGAGGGTGAGAAGAATGAATAGGAAAATCTTGAGCAGAACAACATTCTGCTCCGGAGTGGTGCTCCAAGCACTGACCAAGGATTGCAAAGGAACATAGAGAGAGACCAATTGGGCAATGCCATTAGCCGCCAGCATGGCGATATAGCTGGAAATAATGATCTTGGCAGTGCCATGCCGCCCCACGATGAAGGAGTAGGCCATAATGACCACGAAGAAGACGGTAATGATTAAATCCCAAGTGAGAGTGACGTTCATGGAGCAGAAAAAGCCTTGATAGGAGCTTACTACGAAAAGAGTTTGGAGAAAAAGCTTTTGTCTTTACTCTTCGTACTGAGCTTGGCTAATTTCGCCAGTTCCTTGTAGTGCTCCTCCTCGCTTTTCATCAGTTTTTTTGGGATTTCCAAGTGGAAGGTGACCAAGTGGTCGCCAAGCGTGCTGGAATTAAGCCGCGGCACACCCTTGCCGTTGATACGAAAAGTCTGGCCGTCGCTGGTCCCAGCTGGGATTCTGAGTTTGATCGGCCCATGGACGGTCCTAACCTCCACTTCATCGCCCAGAACGGCCTGCAGGACGTGAATAGTCTGTTCGGTAGAAATGTGGTCGCCCTGGCGTTTGAATTCCGCGGAGCTCTTCACCCGCAAGTGAACATAGAGATCACCCGCCTGGTGACCGCGAACGCCAGCGTCTCCTTTTCCGGAAAGCCTCAGAGTGGTCCCATCCGATACACCGGCGGGAATTCGAACAGTTACCTCTTGAGCGGCATGCAGGGTGCCCTTTCCACGACACTGAGGGCAGGATTTTTCTGGAATCTGGCCGTCACCGCCACAGCGGTGACACAGGCTGCTGGTTCGGACCTGCCCCAGGATGGTATTTTTGACGCTCATGATTTCTCCAGTTCCTCTGCACTCGGAGCAATCGACGATTTTACTTCCTTTTTCAACCCCCTCGCCGTCGCAGACGGAACAACTGATTTCCTTGGTGAGAGAAAGTTTTTTATCGACGCCAAATACCGCCTCCTCAAAAGTAATCGCGATCTGAACCTCCAGATCTTGTCCGCGAAAGTTTGGTTTTCTCCTGCCCCTGGAACCGGAGGCTCCTCCGAAAAAGGTCTCGAAAATATCCGTGAATCCACCGGCCCCCTGAAAGCCGGAAAAATCAAATCCGCCGAATCCCCCATCACCCGCCGGCCCAACCCCCATTCCAGCCGCTCCAAATTGATCATATTGTCCCCGTCGTTGCTTGTCCCCCAAAATTTGATAAGCAGCGTTAATCTCCTTAAATTTCTCCGTCGCCTTGGGATTATCCTTGTTGAGGTCAGGATGATGCTGTTTGGAAAGCCGCCGATAAGCCTTCTTGATGTCATCATCAGTGGCATCTCGCTTCACGCCGAGAATGTCATAGGGGTCGTGCATGCTATAAGAAAGCTGATAGTCTGAACTATCATAACATGAATATCACTCCTGTAACAAGAGTGCTAAAGCGCTGATTCCAGATCCACCTTCATCTTTTCCGCCGCTTTGCGAGCCGCTTTTTTGTATTGTTCCGGGCCAAAGGTGTCACTCTTTTCGTAGGCAAAGATGATTCCCCGCGAGTTATTGACGATGGCTCCGGTCCCATCTGCCTTGAAACAAGGCTTGACGTCTGCCGCCGCTCCGCCCTGGGCTCCGTAGCCGGGAACCAGGAAGATGGCATGAGGCATAAGCTCGCGGAGCTTGGCGGCTTCCTGGGGATAGGTAGCGCCAACCACGGCTCCCACAGAGGAATAGCCGGACTGGCCGATCAGATCCTGGCCCCAAGAATCCACGAACTGGCCCATCAGTTCGTAAACCGGCAGATTGGCATCATCGACATTCCGATCCTGTAGGTCACCCGAGCTGGAATTAGAGGTTTTGACCAGAATGAAAATACCCTTGTCGTTCTTTTGGCAGTTTTCGAGAAAGGGCTTGATGCCGTCGTAACCGAGATAAGCATTGACGGTCAGCGCGTCGCCGACCAAGTCCCCTTCTTTATCGAGGTAAGCGTGGGCATAAGCCTCTGCTGTTGAGCCAATGTCGTTTCGTTTGGCATCGATCAAAACCAACAGTCCTTTATCCTGAGCGTAAAGGATGGTTTGACTGAGGGCTGCCAAGCCGTCGAGGCCGAGCATCTCGTAAAAAGCGACTTGGGGCTTTACGATGGGCACCAGGTCGTGAACCGCGTCGATAATGCCCTTGTTAAACTCAAGAACCGCCGCTCCCGGAGTCGGCGCGTCCTGGACAATGTGCTGAGGAATTTGATCCAAGCGCGGATCAAGCCCCACACAGATGGGAGAAGTATTCTTAATGCGAGCGATAAGCTCGTCGGCAAAGTGCATTTGGAATCCGGTGAACTTGTCGCTATTCTAACAAACGGGATAGTATCTTGATAGCCTTAATTCTGGCCGTGCCAACATTTATTCAGCCCGCTTATCGGCAGCAAACCTGGAAGCTTTTTGTGGCTGTCTTCAGTATTCCACTGATCGCCGCGTTCGTTGGCGGAGGGTTTTATCTTCTGACCAGTTGGCTCAATGTAGATCAGTCCCAGCCACTCCTGGGCCCGCTTCGCCTGGAACATCTGGGAGCCATCCTGATCCTCTTTACGATTGCCACAACGTTTTTTGGTTTGTGGAAACTCGGATTGCTCTCGCCAGCTCCCAGTGTGTCTACTTTGCCGAAAGCCGAGAAAAGGGCCTTTGGGAAAAAGTATGGCAGTATGGCTTCGGACTCTTCTGCGAAGAAGCTGAGCCTGCTGTGGATCGTGTTATGCCTTCTTTTCCTGGGTTTTGTCACAGCCCTCATCCTCCTTTCCGATTCGATCCTGCAGCTCTCGGAAACCGTTCGCCAAGTGATCATGTACGGAGCTGTCGGGCTCATGATCATGGTTTTTTATCGGGCGGTCGCGTCTACCTTGACTAAAGATAGGGACAGCTTGTTGGACTTCTTGAATACACGAGAAATCGATACTCAACTTCAGGGGGATAAGACCAGTGTTTCCGGGGGAGGTTATGGCCTCAATCTTTCCTGGAAATTTTCTGGATTGTTTCGGGGGCGGAAGCTGGACTTTTCAACCCATATGGAAGCCACACGCGTGGGAAATACCGTATCCACTTCCGGATCCGCCACCATTTACCTGGAGATGAGCTCCTCCTCTTCATTTTCAATTTCGGAAAAAAATCCGCACTGGGAACAGATCAGCGGCAGCTCGATTGAGGACTGCTTTGAGCAGCGTTTTGAAGTGACCGGAAATAAGGCTTTGATTTCCTCCAATCTTAAGGAACTTTTGCTTTCCTCCCCCCGGTACTTTTCGGCAAAAGTGGAGAAGGGCTCTCTGACTTATAGTTGCAGCTATTCGGAGGAGGTCTTTTTTCCCTTTTATTCGAATGAAGGCATCGCCCTCTATCTGGATTTTTTGAACCAGGTCTGCGAAAAGCTGGAGAAGAACAGCAATACATAAATGATCGGCCTGGAGTATGATGGCCGGGCATAGATAGAGGCTTTATGAAAATATCTCATCCGGCCTTTTGGCCCCTCATTCTCGTGATAACCATGGCCTTCTGGGCCGGAGGCTATGCTTTTTTGAAACCCATCGCCAATGACATTGATCCGGTTTTGCTGGGAGTGCTTCGCTTTTTCTTCGCCGGAATCGTCCTCCTCCCCCTCCTTTCGCTTCAAAAACAGCGCACACTTCCTCCACGAAGAGAGTGGCTACCGCTTGCCCTCCTTTCCCTGGCCAACGTCCTGCCAACCCCGCTCTTGGCCATCTCCATCGAGCGAACCAGCATCGCGGTCAGCTCGATCCTGGTCAACACCAATCCCTTATGGGTAGCGCTGCTTGCCCCATTCCTTATTTCTGAGCATCTCACCTGGCGCCAGCGCGGCTGCGTCGCCATCGGCTTTGTCGGAGTCTTGCTGGTGATTCTCAACGGACAGAATCCCTGGACGCTGATTCAATCGGATTATTTTTTGGGCTCGCTCATTTTGCTTATTTCAGCCATCGATATTGCCCTGTTCTCGATCTTCGTGAAGAGATACGTGGAACGATACGGCGGCTTGTACGTGACGACCATCAATGTCACGGTCGGCTCCCTTCTCCTCCTCTTGATCAGCATTGTCCAAGGAAATTTCTGGAGCATCGCCGAGGTCAGCCTTCGCACCATTTGGTTCTGCATGCTCCTGGGTATTCTTTCCACTGCCCTACCCTACATGATCTGGAATAGCAGCATGCAGCATCTGAAGGCCAGCGTGGCCGCTTCGTACAAGCTGTTGATTCCCATTTTCTCGACCATTCTTGCCACGCTGCTATTTCAGGAAACCATCAGTATCTGGATCATTTTGGGCATGGCGATGACCAGCGTGGGGATTTACGCCGTACACAGGGGAGAACCGGGGTGAGCTTAATAATTTCTGATGTGGATAACCCTGCTGCTTTTGACCTTGCTCATAAACTTCTCATCGGCAGTTATAAAAGAACAATTATTCATGATGGCCGCATACAGATAGCTCGTATCGTAATAGCTCGTAGCAAACTTCCTCGACAGCTTCAAAATCCCCCGATAGTCCGATTGCATGAAGGTGATTTTCGTTAATCTCAGATCCAGGATCATTTTCAGGAATTCATCCTGTTCTTTTGCTCCCTCAACCCTCTTCTGAACGATGGCACCCAGCTCATACGCCCAAAGTGGCGGAACAAGAAGCTCCAACACTCCCGCCTCCAAGTAATTTTTTCTCAACGCCCTCGTCTGCTCGATGTAATCCTCTCCCTGCTGCAGGAAAAATTTGAAGATCACGCAGGCATCGACAACGTATTTTCTTTTTTTCACGTTATTTGGGATTATATCTCATTTCATGAAGGATCTCTTCGGATGGCCTTTTGTCTTTCATAGTAATACGTTTTGACCTCTCTAGCATATCGTCGCAAAGCTTACTCAGTCTCAACTTATTCTCTCCTTCTGAGAGTTCATTCATCGCCTGGCTGATAATCCTATTCCAGTTCTTTCTTGGTACATACTTTTTGAATTCCCGAACGATATCGACAGGAATCGAAAAAATTACTTTTTGAGTTTGCAGGCCGGGAAAATGGGTATTCATAAAAATCAAAAGTACACTTTTAGTGTACACTTTTGCGAGGAATTTTTCAAGCTCATTTACCACTCCTTCTTCTTCCCCATGCTATCCCGATGGTATTTTCCGAACTCAGCCACCTGCTGAACGTATTCGAGCGGAACCACCGGGCCTTTAGTACACGTAGTATCCCCGGTTGGATCAACCACACAATTTCCGCAGAGGCCAAAGCCACACTTCATGTAGCGTTCGAGGGAAATTTGAGCTGGGATCTTGTACTTTTCCGCTAACTTCGCCACCGCCGCCATCATCACTTCCGGCCCACAGGTCATGATCATGTCGAACTTCTTTCCGCCTTCGATCAGTTGCTGGAGAACCTGGACATTGTAGCCATTGTGACCAGCTGAGCCATCATCGGTGGCAAGGTGGAGACTGGTATGTTTGAGCTTGCTAATGCGGTCTTCGTACATCAGCAGGTCTTTTCGGCGAGCGCCAACGATCAGATCGACCTCGCAGCCATCTTGGATGGCATGGAAGGCGGTAAAGTAGAGCGGAGCGGTGCCGAAGCCGCCGCCGACCATGGCGATTTTTTGTTTAGCTTCCCACCGGAAGGGCTGACCATATGGCCCACGCAGACCGGCCTGATCGCCCTCTTTGAGCTGATGCACAGCCGCGGAAAAGGAACCGACATTGGCGATACTCAGGCTGAGCTCCTTGCCATCTGCAAAGGCGACAGACATGGGCTTTTCATCGATTCGCGGCAACCAGATGTTGATGAACTGCCCGGGCTGAACCTGAAAATCGCAGTCGAACACGAAGGTCTTGGTGATACTATTCTCTTCGACCACTCGTTTGAGGCGGTGCATTTTGGGAATGTCATCTCTCATGGAGAAGAATGTCAAATGAAGAATTTCTAATTTTTAATTCTAAATTCATAAATCTTTCAAAACTTTATGTGTCCTCCCTACTATTTCATCAAATCGCTTCACTCCGTTCGCGCTGCACCACTCCACCATCTCGTCGAGAAGAATTTTGAAAGCGTCATCGCCACGATAATAGAGAGCCGAACCGACACCGACTAAAGTCGCTCCGGCCATCATCATCTCGATGCAGTCGCGGCCGGTTTTGATACCCCCCATGCCAATGATGGGAACATCGACCGCGGATGCGATGTCAAAAACCTTTTTAATCGCCAGCGGTTTGATGCCCGGGCCGGAAACGCCGCCAAATTTGTTGGCCAGAATAGGTTGAGCAGAGTCGATGTCGATGACCATCCCCGGCCCGTAGGTATTGATGGCGGTGATACCGTCCGCGCCGGCTTCAACCACGGCTTTGGCGATTTCCTGGATATTTTCCACATTTGGAGAAAGTTTGATGGTGATGGGAATGTCAGTGACGGCTTTAATTCGCCTGGTGAGATCGGCGGCGTCCGGACAAGAAGTGGCAAAAGGTTTGCCATGCTCGTCTTCAACATTCGGACAAGACATGTTCACTTCAATCAGTTGAGGATGAAGCTTGTTGATCTCCTCGGCGATGGCCACGAAGTCGTCCTTCTTGCCGCCGATGATGTTCACGATCAGAGGCACGCCATTGGCGCGCTTCAGGTATTCGTGAAATTCCTCCACCGCTTTTTTTATACCCGCGTCCGGCACGCCCACGGCGTTGATGATGAAGTCTTCGTTGGCCAAGATGACGGGATTGGGATGCCCCTGGTGTTCGTTCAGCCAGATCGATTTGGTGGTGATACCACCGGCCCCCCTCTTCGCCAAATTGTCCCAGGTCGAGGCGGTAACGCCGAGATAACCCGAACAAAGGACCAGCGGGTTGGGAAAGCTGACGCCGAGAAAGTCGATGGAAGTATTCATGAAACGGATGTTTTTCGTTCTTCAATGTACCGCAAGAAGCCAGGCAAGAAAAGTTTTTAGAGTAAGATTATAATTCCAACCACCACCATCATAATGATCGAGGCTCTCTTCACCCAAACATTCCCTTTCAGATACTGCAGATGAGTGCCAAGCCATCCGCCAATCAGCGCGCCGATGGTTACTACCAGGGCGATGCCAAAATCTACGGGAGTGGTGGCAAGCAAGTACGAGGTTTGAACGATGTTGATGACCATGTAGGAGCTCATGGTATACGCCGTGGCCTCCAGGAAGCTGAGGCGGAGCATGAAGATAAGATAGACTGTCAAAAAAATTCCCGTTCCGCCAAAAAGACCGTTGAGAATGTTGACGAGCAGGGCGTAAAAACCGGTCTGGATCTGAAGTTTCCAGCCAATATGAACGTGACCGCGGGACACTATTCCCAGATCCTTTGTGAGGAGGAGGTAAGTGGCTGTCGTAAACAGTGCCATCGCCAGAATGCGTTCATACAACACTTCGTTGAGCTGATACTGAATCAGGTATGTCCCGACCGCGGTTCCGAGAATTCCAAAAATGGTCATGACGAAAAAGAGGTTCCATTTCACGTTTCCCTTTTTGAAATGAACCCAGGCAGAAGTCATGGTCATCATGGTCACCGCGACCTTTGTTATGGCTAGACCAACCACGTATCCGACTGGCAGTGTCATCAGGAAGAGCGGAAACATGACCAGGGACATGCCGCCGCCGGTAAAAGCGGATAAAAGTGAGGAGGCGATGGCGATAAAGCCGCTAACAGGGAGAAGAAAGAATTCAGACATGGAAAAAGTGAGAGGAGTTATATTTTCCACTCAAGAGTTTTTCCCGCCCACAATGGCACTACGCCGAAGTACTCTTGCGGAACGGTCCAGGGAGATCTTTGAAGGGTGATGGAGTCTTTATTTTTGGGAAGCTGATAAAAATCAGCGCCGAGTTGAGCAACAAAAGCTTCGAGCCTGCTGAGCTGATCATACTCCTCGAAGAGCTGAGCCAGAAGGGGTAAAGCCACCGGAGTGGAAAACACCCCCCTGCTCGGCTCACCGGTTGAAACTTCTTTGGTTGCTTTGAGGTGCGGAGCGCTGTCGGAGCCGAAGAAAAACTGAGGGTGGCCGCTCAGAACCGTTTCGAGCAAAATCTTGCGATCCACTTCGCTCTTGCAGACCGGCCGGCAGTAGTGATGAGGGTTGATGTGGTGATCGTGACGAACGTCGTCGATAGTCAGCAACAGGTGGTGGACGGTGACGGTGGCCCCCACGGTTGCGGAAAGACTTTTGATCATTTCAACACCGGCCCTGGTGGAAACATGCTCGAGAACTATGCGGAGCCTGGGGAAGTTGGTGTGGAGAGCCTGGAGAGTTGGCAAGAAAGCTGTTTCCGCCTCCATCTCCCCCACCCCCGGCATTTCGCCGTGGATACAGAGGACCAGGTTTTGCTCCTGCATGGCATCGAAGACGGAATACAGTGCTTCCACATCGGTCACTCCGTCCTCGGAGTTGACACTGACTCCCTGCGGATAGAGTTTGCCGGCAACGGCTCCTGCTTGCCTCAGCTCAGCAACCATCTGAGGTGTTGTACTCGGCATGAGTTTGAAGGTCATCAGAAGTTGAAGATCTGAACCAACGGCAGCCAGATCTTTTTGATAGCTTTTGAGATCGGAAGCGCTGACTACTGGGGGCTGTAAGTTCGGCATGACCAAGGCGCGGGCAAAGGACTCCGCGGTGAGTGGAACCAACTGCTTCATCAAATCACCCTGACGGAGGTGGAGGTGGAAATCGTCGGGCTTGGTGATGGTGAGTTCGGTCATGGCTGGCAATTCTTTCGCTTCTGACAATAGCATTATGCTAGCCCGACTGAAAGCTTTCCCACCAGCTGGCCGGATCTTTGCCAAATTCCGCCACCAGCTTGACCTGCTCCGGAGAGAGGTAACCCTGAGCCTGGACTTCGGTCAGGATGTCGGTAAAGGTCGTGAGAGTGGTTAAAGGAAGTTCAGCTGCCGCAAAGGCGCCGGTAGCCTTGGCCATTTCATACGTCACGATGGCCAGCACCCCGACCACGTCTGATTGACCCTCGCGGCGCAGGGCCTCGGCGGAGTTGATGGAACTGCCGCCCGTGGAAACCAGGTCTTCAATTAAAAGTACCCGCTTGCCCGTGTCGAGATGGCCCTCCACCTGCTTGCCGGTCCCATGACCCTTGGGTTCGGGACGAACGTAAACCATGGGCAACTTCATTTGGTAGGCGACGAAGGCAGCCCAAGGAATTCCGGCCGTAGCCGTACCGGCAATCACTTCCGGGTGATACTTGCCGGCGGCAATGATGAATTCGCTGACGATGGTCTCGCGAACGTCGGGAAAAGAGATCAGTTTCCGATTATCACAATAGATCGGAGATTTGATACCGGAGACCCAGGTGAAAGGAGGGTTAATGGAAATTTTTACGGCCTCAGTCTGCAGGAGACCTTGGGCTATTTTTTGAGCGGTATTCATGGAAACAAATTAAAATAGTGGAATCCTCACCGTTCTGATGCTATAATACTCAGAATAACTGAGCAAGCTATGTGCTATAGTAAAGAAGTTTCTCTAGCTGTCGGGAGCGCCATTGCTTCGGGCAGCGCTTACACCTGGTGGAAGTATTGTCTTTACCGAGTCAGAAGTGGGCTCCGAAACGCTGCGCGGAAAACAGCTCTTGTCCCTTTTTACCGATGGGTGGTCTTGGCCTATCTGTGTATTGGCGGCCATCAGCTTATGGAATTCCTAGCTATTTATACGGGGAATCAGATTGTTTATAAGCTGGGACTCATTATCTCCATTTCCTTCATGTACTTCATCATGAGGTCTTTGGAAGAGCTGACAAAAATAAGGTTTGGGAGCCGAATATTTGTGATTCTTATTGCCCTAACAGGACTCGAAATGTTCACCCGCACCATGACTTTTGAAAATATGCATTTTTGGGTTCGGGGAGATTCCCATGTGCTCTGGGGTGCGATGTGGATCATTCTATTTCTCTACTGGAATTTCTGCATTCTCTATGCACGGAAGCTGACCACTTCGACAATAAACAGGAGACTTCTCCTCTGGTATAGCTTCCTAAGCATTGGAGCCTCCTTTCTTCTCTCACTCGCTTATGGATACATTGCCACCCTCAGCCAACGCCTGGTGAATACTTCTGAACTCAGTGCACTAGGCTGCTTTGATGCCCTGAAAGATAGCCCGTCTATTTGGTGTACCTTTGCCCTCGTCCACATCTTCCTGATTCCCCTGCTCTTTTCATTGATGGAAAAACATTACCAGGTAGATATCCCCTACGAAAAAAGAGAGATCTCATGGCAATCGAAACTGGTGATGGCCATTTTGGCCGCAGGGGTGTTGTTCTTTCTAGCCCTTACGGTGCCCCTCTTTTTCACTATCAGTATCAAAATGGTTACCAAGTAACTGTCCCGTTTTACAAAATTATGTTTATTTATATGAACAAATTTTGTAATCAATTTTTATTAGTTCTAGATCAGCATATGATGGCAGTTATCTGTCTGCATTTAGCCATTTTTTGCACTATCTAAAAGTATATGTATACAATTGTTGTGCAAAACATTCGGTAGTGATTATTTGCAAAATCTCTTTACTAAATTATTATTGAGTGAAGTCA
>JAUYKR010000073.1 GCA_030699855.1 bacterium | reverse complement strand
CAGGCCTTTCTAATTGGCCGGAGATATTTTCTGTAAAAAATTCTCTCAATTTATCGGTACTCACCTGCACCAGCTCATCGTTCTGGATGATCCAATCCGGATCTTTTAGATCGATCTTCCATTCCAGTTTCTGCACATCCTCCGCTTCACTTTTTAGAACGAGTGTTTTCTTCTGAAGGAATTCTTGGAGTGCTTCACTTTCTTTTCGAGCCTGAATAGCTTGCTCCGAATGATCTTCCAGCGGAGCTCTTTCAACTTCTATTGTTGCCTTCTGTGAGCGCTCGAAGGATGCAATCAGTTGCCTTTTCAGCTTTGCGACATTGAAGGTGTATGCCTGATCCCTCTTTTGAGGGACTGCAAAAAATTGCTCCTCCATCTCTTCTGCTAACTTTAAGGAAGGAGAAAAGCTCAAAATGGCTTGCTTCAGCTTTTCTTCATCCACCACGACCTCTAGGGTTTGGGGATCTGTTTCAATTCCCAGATGTTTATAGGTCGTTCTGATTTCACCTCCATCAATGGAGAGTGTGACCTCATCCTCAGATTCCACGATGAGCAAATCTTCCTTGACCTCTTCTCTGCCATCCGGTTGCGAAGTATTTGCCAGAACAGAAACCCCTGGAGCAACTTCCGTGGCTACCGGTGTGAGGCTGGAAACATAAAAAATGAGCACCACTCCTGTGGAGCAAAAAACCAATAACAGTATTTTTAAAGATGCAATCATAGGAAACTAAATGGTTGGCCGCATTCAAGTACGTTATACATAAAAAGCCGCTACAGATTTAAAATCATTACAGTGGTTTCTCGAAAACTGCATTCACAGAGTCTCGGAACTGCAATTACACTCGTCGGGACCTTCTATTCCCCCAAAAACCCACCAGCCTGGATCTCCCACAGGTGCCTATACACGCCTTCCGGCCTTTCGAGCAACTGCTGATGAGTCCCTTCTTCCACCACTTTTCCGTCTTCGATCACCAGGATGCGGTCGGCTTCCATGATGGTCGACAGGCGATGAGCAATCATGATGGCAGTTTTACCTTTCAAGAGGTGATGTAAGGCTTCTTGGATGAGCCTTTCCGAGTGGGAATCCAGACTGGAAGTGGCTTCGTCCAAAATGACGATGGGAGCGTTTTCCAAAATCGCCCGGGCAATGGCTATGCGCTGGCGCTCGCCGCCAGAGAGTTTGATGCCGCGCTCGCCGACCAGAGTATCGTACTGCTTGGGAGTTTTCATGATGAAGTCATGACAGTTGGCCAGATTGGCGGCACGAATGACTTCATCGGTTGTGGCATCCTTTTTGCCGTAGGCAATGTTTTCCAACAAGGTGCGGTGAAAGAGGACCGGATCCTGAGGAACCAGGCTGATACTTCTGCGAAGCGAATCAAGCGTGACCCGCGCGATATTCTGCCCGTCGATCAAAATCTCTCCACTCTGGATGTCGAAGAAGCGCATCAGCAATTTTGTCAGCGTGGTCTTACCTTCTCCGGAATGGCCGACAAACGCGACCTTTTGGCCCGGCTGAATGGTCAATTCAAATTCCTTCAAAATCGACTGATGATCTTCGTAGCCGAAAGTTACCTGATGAAAATCAATTTTTCCGGCGGACAGCTTCAACTTCTTTGCTCCGGGAGCATCGGTCACTTCGTGAGGAGTGCGAAGAATGGCAATCATCTCCTCGGCATCGGCAAAGGATTCAAAGATGGTCTGCATCATGCGGCGAAGATCCCACAGTCTCCACATCAAACCCCAGATGTAGTTGTGCAGCAGGAAGAGGAATCCGGCTGTAACCAAGCTCAGCGACCACAGCCTGATGGCAAGGTAGAGTAGACCTAGCTCCAGCAGGAGCATAAAGATGGACTGGCCCAGGTTGATATAGGTCCCGATTCTCCAGGATCTCTTTATGGCCGCCCTCCAGCTTTCCGCGTTGGCTTCGAATCGTCGAGATTCGCTCTTGTGCGAGGTAAAGAGCTGAACGTTAAGGATATTGGTGATGACATCGCCGAGGTTGGCGGAAATCATGCTTTCCCTGCGGCTGGCCTCGACATCGAACTGATACTTCCACTTCGAAATCCACAGGCTCGCGAAAAAATAGATCACAGTCCAGACGAGGACGACCACGCCAACCCAGGCGTTGATCCACCACAGAATGGCAATGGTCAGCACAATCCTGACGAGCAGGGAAGAAACCTCCCAATAGACGCGGTCGATGAATTTATTAAAGGACCAGACCAGGCGGCTGACCTTTCGAACCAGGGATCCGGAAAACTGGTTGGAGAAAAAACGGTAGGAATGATATTGCAAATATTCGAAGGCCTCGGTGGCGATGTTTTTGAGGATCTTGGGCTGAAAGCTGTCCATGTTAAACTCGTTGATCCTCCAAAAAACATTCATGCCCAAATCCAAAGCCACCATGATCGCGAAATACTGAAAAATCAGGGGTAATACTCCGGCAACGTCATCCGCGGACGTTCCCAGCATCACATCAAAGATTTTCATGAAGAAAATCGGAATGACCATTTCGAAGGTCACCGCACAGGTGATCGAAACCATGAGGATGGTTGCAGTTCCTTTCAAATTCCAGATGTGCTTCCAGAAGAAAGCGAGAGTTTGTTTACCGGTGATCTTCATGGCTACAAAAAAATAGCGACTCACGACCTGGAGAGTCGCGAAAGCAGAGAATAGCTTATTTTCCGCTGACATAAAACGAAAAACAGCTCATTTTGTGACAAAAGCTGCGGTCAGGGATTTTGATTGAAGTAGCCAATACCATGGAAAGGCGGTATCTTCAGTGTGATACATCACTTACGCCATTCCATGCCAGACGATGGCAGTTCGCCAAAAACCTCGCGACTGGAAAAATCCGACCAACCTAAAAAAGGTCTTGAGGTGGGGGAGTTCGCAGATCTCGCCAGGCGGGAATATCAAAATCTGAAAAAGGAGGATCTCGAAGCAAAAGAGCCTGCCGCTCTTTATCAAGAGGCGGCAGATTTTGTGAAGAACGCCATCGGCGAAGTGACCAGTAAGTTTCGGGAAATCGAGTCGGGGTTTAAAAAGTCAGGCGATCTCCCTGAAAAAATTTCGACTGCCGTCGCCGGCGGTTTGACACTCCTTTCCATGGGAAAGAAGATTTTTGAAACAGCCGTCGGTAAAATTACGGAGATCGGAAACTGGCTGGGGGAAAAGCTCGGGCAGGTCGCTCAAAAGAGTCTGAACAGAGTTTTGGACATTGTTCTGGGAAATAAGGAGCTCTCCAAACTCCTTTCCAAGAAGCTGAAAGGGAAGATCGACTATGCCGAACTGTTCCGAGTCTGGATGCAGGACGGGAATAAGGGCGTGGGAAAATTCCTGCTGGAAAAAGTCCAGGCGGGGGAAATCGAGGTTGAAAAAG
>JAUYKR010000111.1 GCA_030699855.1 bacterium | reverse complement strand
TCTCCCCCCCTTGCGCCGAGGTTCACTGCTGTACTCCCTCTTTTTTGGTGGCCTATGGGCGGAAGGGAAAATGAAATTATGCAGCGAGGACAGCAGTCCATCACACATCATCTGATCGTTCCAGCTCGATCACCACGCTATCATCACTCAAAACTTCCGGAGTAATGCCGCAAACGCAACTGAGGAACTCGTCATCCTCCACCGGAATCATTGGCGTTCCGAATTTGTCGAGCTCCAGCTTGTCTTTGCCTCGATGAATCTTGATCTTGCAGGAGCTGCAGGCGCCGGCCAAACAAGAAAACGGATAATCAATGCTGGCCGCTTCCAGCATCTCGTGGATGCTTTTGTCGGGATCGGTGGGGATTTCGACGACCTTTCCGTTTTCGTCTTTATAGGTGATTTTTGCCATGGAGATGCCTTAGGCTTTGCCAAGAGTTTTCCCACCCTTCTCCCAGCCCACCGGACAGAGATCTCCGGTCTGAAGGGCGTGGAGAACGCGGAGCGTTTCCTGGACGCTTCTGCCCACGGGGAGATCATGAACAGTTGAAGCTCTCAGCACCCCTTCGTGGTCGATGATGAAGGTTCCTCTCAAGGCGATTCCTTTGTCTTCCAGCAACACACCGTAGTTCATACTTACCTCCTTGGTCATATCGGACAACAGGGGGAAGTTCAGCTTGCCCAACTCCTTTCCCCAGGCCTGATGAGAGAAGACGCTGTCGACGCTGATGCCGAGCAATTGCGCGTTTTCTTTATGAAAGTCTTCTGCGTGCTTGTTGAACTCCATGATCTCGGTGGGGCAGACAAAGGTAAAGTCGAGCGGGTAGAAGAAAAGAACGACCCACCTTCCCTTATAGTCCTCCAGAGAAATATTCAGGAATTTGTCTTCAAAAAAGGCCTCGCACTTAAATTTGGGAGCGGGGGAGCCGACCTGAAGCGGACAGAAATCAAGATCGTCGCAGTCCATAGGAAAAAGTAAAGAATAGAATTCGGCTTTCAAGATAATGGCTGAAGCCCGCCAAGTCAAAGGTTCCTGAGCAGATTTTCGAACAAAAGCAGTCCGTGCTGGCTGTAATGGAAGTCCTCAATGGCCCTTTCCGGATGAGGCATACTGCCGAAGAATTGGCCTCGGCTTCCGGCGAATACGCCGGCTATGGCCTGACGAGATCCATTTGGATTGTTGGGGTACACATCAGGGTCATATTTCATGGCGATGGTTGAAGTATCCATTTCGTCTTCCATCACAAATTTCCCGAAGCCATGGGCGACGGGAACACAGATTTCTTGGCCCTCAAGGCCTTTGGTCCAAATCGACTGACCGCAATCTTCCGTAAATCGAAGCTTCACCCAGCGATGTTCAAAGGCCATCGAGTCATTTTGGATCAAACGAATATTTTTTCCGAAAAATCCGGATCTGGTCATCAGCTGAAAGCCGTTACAGATGCCAAGAACCGGTATATTTCCTTTTTTGAGAAAGTTCATTTGGCTTTTGAACTGCGTGTTCATTACTTCATTCCAGACCTTTGCCGCTCCCAAATAGTCCCCATCGGCGAAGCCACCCGGAAAGACAACGATGTCCGCGTCCGCGAAGCGGGCAAAAGGGTCGGTGGCGGAAATCAGAGAGACTTTGCATCCCAGAAGTTCCCAAGCCCTCAACATTTCCCGATGGTCATTGGTGCCGGGGGTGTAGAGCACGTTTACCATTTTCTTTACTCTCGCGCTTGGCCGAAAGGGGATGATCTGTTCCGGAGTCTCTATCTCCTCCGGTCCCTGGGGAAGGTGGAGCAATCTGTGCCAGGTTTGCATCCAGGCCTCCTTCATTTTTTTCAGCTCCAATCGCATTCCGCCAATTCTCAGTTCCGGTTCAGCAATGACATCGCCAAGGTAGAGAGTATCAATACCAATCAAATCTTTTTCCTGCGCTACTTCTACAATGAAGCTACCAGGTAGGGCTTTGGTCAGAGCCTCCAAAATTCCTTCTCCGGTCAGTGTTTTCAGCTCGACCCCCAACCCTGATCCCAACATCATTTCGAACAGCCGATGAAACATGCCTCCGTCGTCGACGACCGAAATGGATTTTATTTTTTCTTGATAGATAAGATGCGCTAAGCGATCAATCGTTTGCCGGTACTCTTTTACATTGATCTCATAATTAAAATACTTTTGTCGTAGTTCTGATTCTAACAGTACCGAACCACTGGCGTCATTTTGTATGCCGGAGGGGATGAAATAGAGGCCGTTGCCGGCCTTCTGGAAGGCCTTGGCTGGAACCTTGCTGATATCCTCATGGACGCCAATGGCCGACATGCACAGGGTGGGAACGACTTCAAAGTTGTCTACGCCTCCGTCGTGGCGTGGGATTTTACTGGTTCCACTGGAAGAGTCTTTGCCGGAAATAATCGGTGTTTCCAGTTCCACCATCATGTCGGTCATCACCTCCACCATTTTGGTCAAATAAAAGTCAATTTCATCTTGGCTCTTGGGGGTGTAGAAATTGTCGCACATGGCGATCTTTTTTCGGCTGACTCCGGCAGCGATCTGTTTTGACACCGTGCCCGCGAAACAAGCTCTGGTCATAGCCTCCGGGTTTCCCGCCCACCAGGGGTTGATCGTCAGCGACAGGACTTGTCCATACCGGCTTCCAGGATCGGGGACGAGAATGCCCTGGTCATGAGGCATATTCGTGAACGGCGCCAATGATTCCCTTAGCGTCTTCCCCTGTACCGTGCCGTCCCAGCGGCGCGCAAACAGTGACTGGTCGGCCAAATCAGGGTTTTGCAGCACTCGCAGTAATTCTTTTTCCAGCGTTCCGGTGGGGGAAAGGTGAACCTCTTCCGGCCTAGGAAAGAATTCTCCCACATCTTTGTTTGGCACCGGAAAATGCTCCAGCCATTCATAATCCAGATCCACGATCGTCTCGGTTCCGTGTTTGACTACGAAGCGGTTGGAGTCGGTAAACTTCCCCAGTTCGTGGTACGGGATCTCATGGAACTGTAAAATCTTTTTCACGGCTTCCAAATCCTGAGGGGCCACCGCCATACCCATGCGCTCCTGAGACTCTGACTCCAGTTTCTCCCAAGGGGACAGGCCCTCGTACTTGGTAGGGATTTTTTCCAGATCAATCTCGATGCCAACCCCTTCGGCCATCTCCCCAAAGCAGGAGGCAATGCCTCCGGCACCCAGGTCTCCGTAGGCCCGCATCAGCGGCCTCAAATCCGGCGTGGCTTCCATGATCAAGCGCTCCGTATAAGGGTCGCCAATCTGAACGGCCGCCCCCTCCTTGGTCAAGGTTTCTTCCGTGTTGGCGGCGCTGCTCATGGTGGCCCCGTGAATACCATCGCGGCCGGTAGGGTTTCCAATCAGTAAGGCGATGTCGCCCGACACCGGCGTTCCTTTTTTTGAATAATTTTTCTGTCCCAGGCCGATGCAGATACCCAGGGCCAGCGGCTTTCCAAAAAACTTCGGATGCGTGAACACTCGTCCGCCGAAGTTGGCGATGCCCATGGCGTTGCCGTAGTTCTGCACGCCGTCGATAGCCCCCCTCAAAATCACCAGCGGGTCGAGAAAGCCGTCCACGTTGTAATCCTTGGCCATCTCTTCTTTGCTCTGACTGCCGACGATGAATACCTGGGTGGCCATGGTGGGGTAGCCGCCCTGGCCGGTTCCCATGATGTCGCGGATGCAGCCGCCATGCATGGTTTCCACTCCGCCCACGGGAGCGATAGCGGTGGGGCTGTTGTGGGTCTCGCCTTTTATAAAGTAGGTATTTTCTCCGTCGGCGGCGATGACCCCGGAATTGTCGACGAAAACGGAAACGATATCCGGTCGTTTAGGAAGCACCTCGGCCACCTTTTCCTTGAGCCGTTTGAACAAACCCAGCGACTTCCAAGTGGTGTGAAAGCAGTGATCGGAGGTGCGCTGAGCCAGATATTCCAGTTCGGCATCGGTGGGGTCTCGCTGCAAATCCTCCTTAAACTTCCGCTGCGTTTCCAGGAGAAACGAGTCTTCCATATACCAACTTCGTTGTTCGCTCAGCTCTTTCAACTCTCTCAGGTTCATGTCGCGGAAGTCTTCAATAATATGCACCGGTTCGGCCTGGGAGCCGATAGTCAAAGTTTCCGGCTCCTCGTGAACAAACACCTGCATCAGATCATTGAACAAGTACTTGCGTACCAGATTCTTAGCCTGGTCTTCGGTAATCCCCTCAAAAACAGAGACGGTGGACATTTTTACCGCCTGTACCAGCTCATCCAAGCCGGCGGTTTTCAGGATCTTTCTGACGGCAGTATGTTCGGGGTCCAATACGGCCGGCCGATAGGCGATTTCAAACACATGGCCGTGGCTGATTGTCGCCTGGCTTATCTTCTCCCCTTTGCTTTCCAGCAAGAGATCATGAATATGATTCGCCTGCCTCTTTGTCAGTGGTTCTTCCGTCTGCACTCGGGCGACCAATTGGACGGACACCTTTTTTAGGTCCGGAAATTCCCCGTGAAAGCGCTTGAGCAGGGCCGGTTGTTCGCTGAGTTGTCCGGCGAGGACGGTGATTTTTGGCATAGTGGGGATTTGATAGGCAGAAGGCAATTGCTCGCTGCGGAACTGTCCATCAGTCTTTTCAGTTTTAGAGCGGTTTTCTTTTCATGTCCTCGCTTCACAATTCTCTTCCGCCTATCAAATTGAACAGCACCTTCTATGGTTGAAGAATAGCAAGAAATTTGCTATAATGAAGGGAAACCAATATAAAAATGCGAAAAATCCATCACACATGGCGGTTCTGTGCCGATGAAAGACTGTGGAGGGAGAGGCGAGTGGTGTATGCAGCAGGACCAGATGCGTCTGCTACAGCTACTCTTGATACTACTCGAGAGGAAGAAGCGTGGAAGCAGGGCGAGGCAGTTGTCGCTGAACACCGGGGCAAAAATCCTGATCAGGCTCAGGACGATCTTAAAGATATGACAAAATTGTCCGGTGACAATATGCAAAGGATAATGGACAACTGGAAAGATAGTTTTTCAACTCGGATAAAAGGAATACTAGGAAAACAAACTTCAAAAAATGATCTTCAGCAGACTATCGAGGATGCTGCTCGTGCCCGGGTGGAGAAAGCTGCCAATGGGTTGTCTCAAGGAAGGATTGATATTAAGGAATATGCGAATGACTCCCTGGCAGTTATTCATGAGAGAAGGAAGGTGATGAATGAAATGAGTACGGAAATAAAACAGTCCATCAAAAACAAAGAACAGCGCATTGCCAGTCTTCAAAAAAATCTTGGCTTTCTTAAGGGGTTGATTAACAAGCCAGAAAAGCTGCAGGCAAAGGATCTTCAGGAAGACATCGCTAGGCTAGAAGAAATTCAGGCGAGCATAGGGAAACTGGATAAAGAAGCGGAGATAAAAGAAGCTCCTCGAAAAGCCGCGGAAGCAAATATCGCCAAAATTGACGCTAATATACGGGCCACGGTATTAACGAATATCAATCTTGCCAATGATCCCGATTTGGCTTGGAAGTTAGATCAGTCCATCACTGCGGTATTGATGGGGGATAATCCAGATTCTTTCGAGATGTTTTTAAACGATCATAAGGATAGATTGCAGTTAAGCGATGCTGAACGAGAGGCGTGCTATAAAATGATGGATACCCTGCAGTCGGGAACCAAACAGCGCTATAGAATGAGAAAGGTGGAGGGTGCCTTCACAGCCAAGGATTCGAAAGATTACATGTTGAAGCGACATCTGGAACGTGGGGAATTAAATGTAAAAGGTGAAAACATGGCCGCCAGACTCGATCGCTTGCAAAACAAGCTTCCAGTAGGGCAACAAATCAATTTGGGTCAAGAGCTCGGTGTGATGTACGTTATCGAAAAGCCCAGCGGAAAGTATCCAGGCTTTGTTTTACGGGGTGAGCGGGGCGAGATGGCTTTTCTTAACACATCCAATCCTGACCGTCCAAAACTGAGCTATTCGCCGGATCCGAAGGCTGCCTTTGGGAGATTCACTCTAAGTGTTGAGGCTAATGACAAGCCTAGTTTAGTCGCGGTTGAATTTAAACCCGTGAGAGTTGTGCAGCAACCAGCACCAGCAGCTACGGCTGCTCCTTAATTCCCAATCCTTTCTCTTATGGCTAATACCACCACACAAACCGATAGTGCCGTTCTCGAGCTGCTGACTCAGATCTATGAATGCGCGCTCATTCCCGAGAGTCATAAGTCAAAATACGTTGACTACATTAAGCGAAACGGCCTTGATGTCCAAATGCTGACCGAGCTGGAAAAGCTCTTCACCCGGGAGCTTGAAGGACTTGAAAAAGATGTACAAGAGAGCAAGGATATTGTGGCAAAACTCGACCAAATGGTTGTCGAAGAAGATGCTAAAAACGATGAAATGCAGGCCCAGATTCTTGCCGCAACTCAGCAGAGATTTGCTCAGGATGAGAAGTTGTTACAGGCGGAAATGACCGAAGCCGAAAAAGAAGCCGAGGGGAAATTAGAAGGCGCGGAAAAACAAGGCGACCAACAACAAATCGGCGACATTCGTCACAAGCTGGGGTTGAAGTAGGTCGCTACAATGACAGCTTTCTTTTCACGATTGTCATATCTTCGGCAAGGGAGCTTACCCATGAATGGAGATGGGAATGCTCTACTCTTCGCACCCCATATTGATGGGATAGCTCTTCGGTGTGCCCATACAAACCTTTCACGTCACGAGCGAGATCTTCGGTGTGAGCGTAAAGCCCGTCGACATGCTTATATAAATGATCGACATGCCCATACAGCCCCTTCACATCCCGGGTG
>JAUYKR010000109.1 GCA_030699855.1 bacterium | reverse complement strand
CACCCGTCCTCCCTGCTGGTGGAAGAAGAACTCTCTCATTCGGTCCCAGCGATACTCCTTGAGCTGCCAATAATAGGTCGACAGGGCGATCGACTTGAGAGTATGGACAAGCCAGGCTGTGAGCAGGAGGATTTCCATGCGCGAATTGTAGCAAAAGAACTGCTGCTCTCCCACTGCCTTTGATTGAGATCAGAATGATCTGACACATTGTCGTCAAGAAGTTTTGCACATTTTGGCCCGGTTTGAGCTTGGCGTAAAAAAAAATCTTCGGCAGTATGGAGTCCCCCTTTTGAAGGATTTTTCATCACCTAGTTTTTTGTACGTGGACAAGAAAGAGCTCTGGACCACCATCATGCTGCGGCTGAGTACCGTTATTCCTCACTCGCAGTTCATCACCTGGTTTCGGCGCTCCGTCATTATCGATATCGACAAGGGGTTGATCATCGTGGGATTGGCCCTGCCGATGGCTTTGGAGTGGGTCAACAATCACTTCCGCGATCACTTGCTCAAGACGATCCAGGAATTTGTGCCCGACATCCAGGAGCTGAACCTTCAGGTTGATGCCGGTTTGGTCAACGATGACGATCCCCGCCACATCGCGCAGGACCTCTTTAGCCAGAACCCGAATAAGGGTCGCAAGAAGCCCAGAGAGGCTCAGGTAATGTTGGCGGAAGGGTTGACCACCAAAATTCTCGACAACTCGTATACCCTGGGCAACTTCGTCATCGGGTCGGAAAATCGCCTGGCCCATGCCGCTTGCTTGGCCGTCTCTGGCGCTCCGGGACGGAATTACAATCCCCTCTTCATCTATGGCAACACCGGCCTGGGCAAAACTCATCAGCTACAGGGCACGGGCAACGAATTGCTTAAGAAATTTCCCGAAAACCTGGTGATCTACACCACCTCCGAGGCCTTTGCCAACGACTACATCGAATCGATGGGAAAGCGCCGGATGGAACAGTTCAACAATCGCTACCGTAAGGTGGACCTGCTGATCATCGACGACATTCAGTTTATCTCCGGAAAAAATAAAACCGAGGAAGTGTTTTTCCACACCTTCAACGCCCTCTACGACGCCGGCAAACAGATCATCATCGCCTCCGACCGGCCGCCCAAGGAGCTCAACGAGCTCGACAAGCGCTTGACCGGACGTTTCGAAATGGGCATGGTCTGCGACATTCAGTTTCCCGAATTGGAAACCAGAATCGCCATCCTTCAGGAAAAAGTGCGCAAATACGAAGCTATCATCGATCCCAAGGTTTTGGAATTCATCGCCATGAATGTCCACCACTCCATCCGCGAGCTGGAAGGAGTATTGCTGCAGGCTATCGCCGAGTCCGAGCTGGAACACAGCACTCCCACCGTGCGATCGGTGGAGCGGGTGCTGCTCAAGCACAGCCGGCACAGCAAGATCATCGGCGGGTCTCCCCTGCTCAACGATCCCAAATCCAATATCGCTTCCGAAGAGGATCTGATCGATACCGTTTCCAACTACTTCAATGTTGCTTCGGATCAGGTCATCGGCCCTTCGCGCAAGCAGGAGATCGCCTTCACCCGCCAGGTGGCCATGTACCTTATGAAGCGCGAGCTCAACTATTCTCTGGAGCACATCGGGGAGATCTTCGGCGGGCGCAATCACACCACCGCCATGCACTCCATCAACAACATCAAGTCGCGCCTGCGAGAGGATTTGTCGCTGCGCCGCGACATTAACGCCCTCAAAAAGGAAATGGGATTTGTGTAATTCTTCCATTCTTCATTCTCCATTTTCCATTGTTAATTCTTCATTCCTAATTAACCATCATGACTAAAAGTCCCCAGTACCCCAAGAAAAATCTGGCTTCGTACATCATCCCTTTCTTGCTCATTCTGTTGCTGCTGGGTTCAGGCTTGACCATTGTTCAGCAAAAAATTGATTTCAGTGATGTTCTGGAACTGTTTCAAGCTCCCTCGGTGGCCAAGGACGATAAAGTTAAACTCGTGTATCAGGAGGGAACGAACCAAATCTACCCCAAGAGCAAGGAGCAGTGGCAGGAGCTGAATGAAGACAGCTTCATTCAAGTGGCGGATACCATCAAGGTCGATTCCGGTGGGGTCGTGGTGTTGCGATTGTTCGAAGGCAGTGAGTTGCGTTTGACCGGGGGAACGCAGTTGAAGCTGATTCGTTTGGATCAGGATGCTCTTCAGGGGAACCACATCACGGCGGAGTTACTGTCCGGACAGCTTTGGGGGCGCATCAACAAGGGAAACACCGGAGACGCCGACGTGATTTTATTGACTTCCCACCAAACCATTCAGATTCACGAGACGACTCTTATCGATATTCTCGCCAGTCCGGAGACAAGCCGCGTGATCGCCGGCAGCGCCCTCGTGAACGTCGGACAAAAAAGCGAGAGCGGTCCCCGCACTCGTTTGGGAACGCTGACCCTCCTCTCCGCCCAGCAGACACTCCTCGACGAGTTGGCCATCGACCAACTGAAGGGCGGCGATCAGGATTTAGTCAGCGCTTTGGACGACAGCTACCTTGCCAGCGAATGGTTTCAGTGGAACGTGGAGCAGGAAAAAAAGTTGGGCCTGATCAGCGACGTCAACTTTGACGCCCTGCAGGGAGCGATGGAAGTTCCCCTGGTGGAATTGGAGTCCGGGCTGGTCAGCGTCAGCTCCCCCAAGGCCGATGCCGCGGTCGGAAGCAAAGTCCTGGTGGAAGGCGCGTATGACGATGACCAGATCGATCACATCTTTGTCAACGGCCAGGAGGCGACCCTGGGCCTGGATGGAACCTGGGAGTTGGTCGTTCCGCTGTCATTGGCCCGTAACAAGATTGTGGTAAGCGCCCGGGAACTTGACAGTGCCGATAAAAAAATGGTGGCGAACTTTA
>JAUYKR010000108.1 GCA_030699855.1 bacterium | reverse complement strand
AAACTTCGTGTGGGCGATGGCCACCCAGTTCCAGGGTCTGCATCACATCAATAAGGTCACTCAGTTGACCTCGCCGGAATTCACGACCTTGACCATCAACGCTTTGTTCTCCATCGTGTTCGCGGTTCTCTACGGCGTGGCCTACATCGCCATGTTTATCATCCTCATCTCACGCATGGTGGTGCTGTGGCTGCTGATCATGCTGTCGCCGCTGCTGGCCATTACCATCGCCATACCCGACATCCTGCCGGAAAAACTCAGTCTCAAAACCTTCATTGACCATGCCTTTGTGCCGGCCAAGATGGCCGTGCCATTATCCCTGGGCTACATCATGGTGTCGCAGATGGCCCTGGCCATCGATACCAACTCCATCGCCGGTCAGGATATTGACCTCAGTCAAAGCGGGGAATTTACCCGCGGCGGTTCCGTGCTCAGTTTAATGTACGGCATCGCCAGCGTGGCCGTGATCTGGCTGGGCGTCTTCACCGCCAGCGAGAACGTGGTTGGTTCCAGCCTGGTTGGCAAACTGAAAGATCTGACCTCCAGCGCCGGTCAAAAGATATCAAGGTGGCCCGCCTATCTGCCCATCGTTCCCACTTCACATGGTCTGGCTTCGTACTCCAGTATCAAGTACGCCGTCCAGGAGGCTCAGAGCGCTTTGGCCGAACGGCAGTTGCAAAAAGACAAAGCCTTTGCTGCTCATCTGGGCCTCAAGAACGAAGTCGGTGACGCGATCGCGGAAATCAAGCGGGTCACTGACAAAAAAGATTTTGATCAAAAAATGGTGGCGGGGATGGCAACTCTCTCCAGAGGTGATCAGAGGGAATACTTAAAGCAGAACAAACTTGTTGCCGGTACGGAGTGGGGTGCCCAGGGTGAGAGAGTCGGTAGATCTATGGGATTTGATAGCTTCAGCGAATATCAACAGGCTGTCAAAGCTGGAAACACCACTCTCCTCAGAGAAAAACTGGCCGCAGCCTCCAGCGCTGGTGGGGGGGGTGGGGGTGGGCCGGAGTACGAAACTACAAAGGAGTACCAAAATGGTAAACTAACACTTGATGCTGGTAATCTCAGCACCTCTGGCAAGACTCTCTTCAGCATTGAGTCTGGTGAGTCAGGTAAAGATATTCCTTTTGAATTGAAAAATCTTGATATCAACAAGTTTCTTAATGGTCTTGGAGATCTAAGTCCAGGAGACTCCAGAAATGTTCTCAGTGAACGAAATAGAGGAGGTGTTACTGGTTTAGATCAGTTCATGGGGAGCCAGAGCTTTATTCAGCAGGCTAAGGGTGATACAAAACTCAAAGACGCTCTTCGAAAAAATTTCATATTGGATCCACAATCTGATGAGGATAAAGCCACTAACAAATGGCTGTACGCACGCCTTAAGGCTGTTTACGGTATGGAGTACGATGACAAAGGTGCGGAAGTAAAAGCAAGGACAAAGAAAGATGCTGACTTCTTAGTTGAACTAAGGCTGCTGAAAGACGCGAAAGAGGCGCTACCTGGTTGGATGTAATAATTGCCCTACTTTAATCCCTCACTTCCGGATACAAAAAAGCCCCTCTTTTGTGTCAGCCAAATATGATGCAGTGATGCGTTGGCCGGCGAGGAGCTTTAGAGAACAAAGCGACTAATCCTTTGTTTTTGTTTTCTCTGCATTTTGCTGGGGTAGTTTGGGTCTTACCCGGACCGTTACTCTCTGAGGCTTGCACTGAACGTGCAGGGACGACAGAAGAGCCATTAAGGGGGGTCGGGCTCCCCCGAGTCGCCTTCTTCAGGATTCCGCCAAAGGCGGATCTGGGGGAAGCGGGGGAACTGCTCGCAAAAGCAAATATGGGGAAGGACCTTCGTGATCGTCTTTTTTATGGTAAGGATTCTAAGTAAAGATCTTCCTCCATATTTGCTTTCCGGTGATGTCAAAGTGCGAAGCCCCGAAGGGGTGAGGGGCAAAATGGTGAACATTTTACCCCTCTGGTCTCTTGCCGTATGGCAGAAGACCTATGTGTTTTTGTTTCCTCCCCGAAGCCTCTATTTTGGAAGCTGAGGGGCTGTACTTCCTTGTCAGCCCACCCCATAGTGGAAAGATCAAGGTTGTGAAGACCTGTTCTCTTAAATCAAGTCTTCAGGAAATAATACCAAGCTTATGTGCTTGCTTCAAGTATCAGTCCTGGACAAATGTTGAGAACATTGTCAGGCAGCTGCTGTAGCTTTTGCTTCCTTGGCAGCCTTCGCCGCTATTTTAGCCTCTCGTTTCATCAGATCATCGATCTCGCTTTTGATTTGATTCATGCCCTTTTCCAACTCCTCCGTGAAGTGGGGGATGAGGGATACGGAGGCCACCTGGTCGCCATTGGCGGTGCGCATCAGGTACACGCCCTGAGTGGCGCGTCCCTGAGAAGGGATTTCATCCAGGCTCATGCGGATGGTTTGCCCGTGTCGAGAGATGATGATCACGTCAGCTTTTTGGTTGGGGTTGATTACCTTTCCGGCCACCAGTTTACCGGTCTTGTCGGTCAGGCTGGCGGTTTTGACGCCGGTGCCGCCACGGCTCTGCAGCCGGTATTGGTTGACGGCCGTGGCCTTCCCCAGGCCTTTTTCCATGATCACCAGCAGTTCGTCCCGGCCTTCGTCGGAGACGATGCTCATGTCTACGATCCGGTCATCACCCTTCAGCCGCATGCCAATCACGCCCTGGGAGGCTCGTCCCATAGGCCGCACCTCCGTCTGCTGGAAGCGAATGCCGGCCCCGTTTCTGGTGACCATCATCACCTGATCCTTGAAGCGAACTCGTTCCACCCAGTGCAGCTCGTCGCCGGGGCGCAACTTTATGGCGATCATGCCGCTCTTGCGCACGTTCGCGAAATCCTGCAGAGAAGTCTTCTTCACCGTTCCCTTGCGGGTGGCCATAATCAGAAAGTCATCCGGATTAGGATTCTCCTGATCCACCATCATCGTCACCACTTGTTCTTCGGGTTGTAAACTCAACAAATTGATGATGGCCGTTCCGCGGGCTTGATTGCTGGAAGCCGGCACTTCAAAGACCGGAAGTTTGAACACCCGTCCTAGATTGGTGAAGTAGAGCACGTTGTCGTGATTGCGCGAGAAGGCCAGCTCGATCACTTCGTCTTCTTCTTTGGTCTTGCTGCCGATCACGCCTTTGCCGCCGCGGCGCTGAGCCCGAAAGGCGGTCAGTTCCAGACGCTTAATATAGTTCTGCTTGGTCAAGGCCACGATCATCGGATTGTTCGGGATCGTATCCAGCGAAGAAAACTTGCCGATACCCTGAGGAACAATCTCCGTCCGGCGGGCATCGCCAAAGCGCTCCCTAGCTTCCATCAGCTCGTCTTTGATAATGCCCATCAGCAGTTTTTCGCTGGCCAGGATGGCTTCCAAATCCTTGATTAAGGCTCGCTTTTCCTTTAACTCATCTTCGATCTTCTTGCGTTCCAGTCCGGCCAGGGTTTGCAGGCGCATGTCCAAAATGGCGTTGGCCTGCACTTCCGTAAAGGCCCATTTCTTCATCAGGTTCATGCGAGCTTCATCGCGGTCAGCGGATTTTTTGATGACTTTTATAATCTCGTCGATGTGATCCAGGGCTTTCTTCAATCCCTCCAAAATATGAGCTCTGGCTTTGGCTATTTTCAATTCATATTGAGTGCGTCTGGTGACGACTTCCTTCCGGTGGGCCACGAAGTAGAGCAGGCAAGACCTCAGGTTCAACAGCTGCGGCTGCAATCCATCCACCAGCGCGATCATGTTCATGTTGAAGGCGCTCTGCAATGGGGTGTACTTGTAGAGCTGGTTCAAGACTTTTTTCGGAAAGGCGTCCTTCTTCAGCTCAACGACAATGCGAACGGCTTCCCTCCGGCCGGATTCATCGCGAAGGTCGCTGATGCCGACGATTTTTTTATCTCGCACCAGGTCGGCGATCTTCGTCACCAGCGTTGCTTTATTGACCTGGTAGGGGATCTCGGAAATCAGAATGCGGATACGTCCGTTGTTCATCTGTTCGATCTTGCACTTGCCTCGCACGACTACCCCGCCCCTGCCGGTGGCATACATGGTTTGGATGGCGGATTTGTCGTAAATAATTCCTCCGGTGGGAAAATCAGGTCCTTTGATGAACTGCATCAGGTCTTCCACGCTGGTTTCCGGATGATCGATCAGGTGCACGGTTCCGTCGATCACTTCGCAGAGGTTGTGGGGGGGGATATTGGTCGCCATACCCACGGCGATACCCACCGTGCCGTTGAGGAGCAGCTGGGGTACTTTCGAGGGCAGCACGATCGGTTCCCGGTGGTTACCGTCATAATTGGGGCGGAAATCCACCGTTTCTTTGTCGATGTCTTCCAGCATGGTATCGGCCAGCTTGGTCATCTTCGCCTCCGTGTACCTCATGGCGGCGGCGCTATCGCCGTCGATGCTGCCGAAGTTACCCTGTCCGTCCACCAGCGGGTAGCGTAGGGAAAAACTCTGGGCCATGCGCACCATGGTTTCGTAGACGGCGCTGTCGCCGTGAGGGTGGTACTTTCCGATCACCTCTCCCACTACCGTGGCAGACTTCCGGTACTTGGCGGATGCGTTCAGTCCGCTGGTGTACATGGCGTACAGCACTCGCCGGTGAACCGGCTTCATGCCGTCGCGCACATCGGGCAGAGCGCGCATCACGATCACGCTCATGGCGTAGGTCAAATAGCTCTCCTCCATTTCTCGCGTGATGCTGCGATGGACGACGGAAGCGGTCAAGTTGGTTATGGTTTGTTCCAGCTCATCCTCCGGCACGGGCTGCGCTTCCACCACTTCCGCTGTGGCTGGTTTTGCCACGAGCTTCTTCTGGACGGGAATCTTTTTGACAGGCTTTTGACTGTTGTTTTTTTGAACGTTTTTCGGCGCGATCCTCTTCTTTCCGCCCTTCTCCTTTTTGTTGGTTTTCTTCTGAGCCATAGGCGCTTTTTACATCTAAAAATCAGGCAGGGGAAGGGTAACACAGTCATTTCTAAAACTCAAAAGTATGCTATCTTTTTTTCGAGGATTTTTAAAATGACCTTTTCATGAAGAAATTAGTCACCATTGCGGCTGTTGTGCTGGTTTTTTTGTTTCTCCTCCTTCAGCCTGTTCGTGACAACTTCGAGCACATCAGTTCCGAGCCTCAAGAACTGAACCTCTGGGGTGTTTATGACCTGCCGGAGGCCTACGAAGCCAGTATTTCCGCCTTTAGCAAGCTCTACCCCCAGATCACGGTTCACTATAAGCAGTTTCCCCATTGGGAGGAATACTATCGCGTCTTGGAATCTGAGCTCAAAAAAGGTGCAGGGCCGGATATTTTTGTCTTTGACGAGAGTAAAAAGGATCAGTTCTGGCCTTTCCTCATGCCCGGCCATCGCCGGCATGCCCAGGGTTTTGCCCCTTTTGTCGAACAGGAATTAGTCCAGGACAACCTGCTCTTTGGCCTGCCCCTGTGGGTGGATAGTTTACTCATCTATTATAACTCTCAGTACTACCCTCAGGGTATTCCCGGCGATTGGCATGCGCTGGGGAAACTGACTCAGGAAGTCGGTATTCCCGGTATGGCCATGGGGGAGCTGGAACAGCTTCGCTCCGGCTGGGACATCCTTCGTGCCCTTCTCCTACAAAAGTCAGTCATCCTTCAGGGACAGGCTCCCGGGAGTCTGTTCGATACGGTCGATTTCTTCATTCGCTTCGCCTATCCCATCGATCCTTTTTTCAACTGGAGCGGACAAATCGCAGCCGCCTATCCGGACAAAGAGGTTGATATCTTCCTGCGCGGGCGAGTGGCGGCTATTGCCGGATTTTCCTCGCTTCACGATTACCTCCAGCTCAGATCCCGCCAATTGCGGGAACTTGGAGTGCAGCGGAGCATCGCTCCCGAACAGATTGGCTTGGCTCAATTTCCACAGCTTCGCGTTGATCAACCACAATATCTGGGCAAGTATGCCGCCTTGGGCGTTTCACTTCACTCTCAGACTCCCAATGCCGCCTGGGAATTTATCCGCTTCTTGACCAGCGAAAACCAGATCGGATTCTACGAACAATTGACTCGCCGTACCTCCGGCCGCCTCCGGCCCGAACAAGCTGCCGATACCGAACTGATGAAGCTGCAGCGCCAGCAGCTCAAAAACCTGGGGATATATCGGCTAGGCGAAGAGCAAAAAAGTAAGATACAATCGGTTGTCGCCAGAGCCTTGAAAAATAGGGGCCTCCTGCGAGAACTTCTGGATTTGAATTTTTAAACTCCTTCAAATGGGTCTGCAAATCGGTATTGTCGGTCTGCCCAACGTGGGCAAGTCCACTCTCTTCAACGCTTTGACCAAATCCAAGGGGGCGCAAGTAGCCAATTATCCCTTCTGTACCATCGATCCCAACGTGGGGATCGTGGAGGTTCCCGACCACCGTCTGGAGGAACTGGCGAAGGTCGTTCACCCGGAAAAGGTTCTTCCGGCCGTAGTCGAGTTCGTCGACATCGCCGGACTGGTCAAGGGGGCCGCTTCCGGTGAGGGACTGGGAAATAAATTTCTGGCGAACATCCGCGAGTGCGACGCGATTCTGCACGTCGTTCGGGTCTTCGAAGACAAAAATATCCAGCACGTCGACGAAGTCGTCGATCCGAAAAGCGATGTGGAGGTGATTCACACCGAATTGATTTTGGCCGATTTGGAGGGCATTCAGAAACGTGGGCACGACCTCACTCGCCAGGCTCGTTCCAACGACAAGGAATCGATGGTCAAACTCGATCTGGTCAAAAAAATTGAGGAGTTGCTGGGGCAGGGGAAGCTGGTGATCGACATGGGACTCACAAAGGAGGAACTTGAGCTGATAAAAGATCTGCATCTGCTCACCGCCAAGCCGATTCTGTTCGCCGTCAACGTGGCCGAAAATCAGGTGGCTTCCGTCAAAGTCGACGATCTCAAGGCGAAGCTTGGCCTGGCTCCTCAAGCAAAACTTATTCCCGTTTCCGCCAAGGTAGAACAAGAACTCAACGAGCTCGACGCCGCAGAAGCTCAAGTTTTTCTCGATGACTTGGGGCTCAAAGAGAGCACGATCAACGCCATGATCCGCGAAGCCTATGCCCTCCTCGGTTTGCAAACCTACTTCACCGCCGGTGTAAAGGAAGTGCGGGCTTGGACCATCCACAACGGCTGGACGGCGCCCAAAGCCGCCGGAGTGATTCACACCGATTTCGAAAAAGGCTTCATCCGCGCCGAGATCTGCACCTGGTCAGACTTCGTTCAGCTTGGCGGCGAGGCCAAGTGCCGAGACGTGGGAAAGCTCCGCTCCGAGGGCAAAGAGTACGTGATGAAGGATGGGGATGTGGTGCATTTTTTGTTTAGTTCTTGATTCTAGCAGAGAAATTGATATACTGTGTACATAACTCCGGGTGCCGTATTAAGTTACGGTCTACCTCCTGGGTGTCACAGAAACTCTTCCTTCCAGAAGAGTTTTTCTGTATGATCAAATATACCTGGTGGATTCATGGGGCTGTAGCTTAATGGTAGAGCGCCTGGAGTTGACACCCAGGAGGTTCCGGTTCAATTCCGGTCAGCTCCACCAGGTTTTATTTCCATACCTTCCCATCACTCACCAGCGTAATGGTCCCCATGTCCTTGGTATTTACCCACTCCATCCCTTTTTCATCGAATTCGAGGATCGTATCCAGATGCGGATGATCAAAGGGATTTTCTCTGCCACTCTGAATAACCACTCGTTTTGCGCCTATGGCCTGCAGCAGTTCCGGAGCGCTGCTGGTTCTGGAACCGTGATGGCCGCTCTTGAAAATATCGGCGGACAGATCGAAGTCGGTGAGCAGCAGTTCATGCTCGGCGTCTTTTTCGTTGTCACCGCCGAGAAACATTGAGGTTTGTCCGTAGATCAGCCTCACCGTCACCGATGTGTCGTTTACGTTGTCCGCCTCTTGCAGGGCCACTGACTTGATCGGATACAAAACATCCAAATAGACCCCTTCATCAATCATCCAATCCTGGTCTGTTGAGACGAGCGTGGGTTGAATGTTTTTCTGTTGCAGCTGCTCAAAGAAAGCGTGATAGAGGAGCGAGTCGTGCGCAACTCCCGTGAGCAATACCCGATCCACATCAAATCTCTTCAACACCTCCACCAATCCTTCCAGGTGGTCCAGATCGGGATGGGTGAGGATCACCATGTCCAAGCGTTTTTGCCAAAAGCTCAGTTCTTCCCCCAGTCGCTCCAGAATGGCCACGCCTGGTCCGCCGTCGATCAGCACTGTCCGTCCGTGGGGCGTCCGGATCAAGACGCTGTCACCCTGGCCGATATCCAAAAATTTGACTTCCAGTTCGTCCGACACCGCCCAGACGCTGCTGGCGTAGCCGCAGAAAATCAAAAACGTGACGATACTGGTGTACCAGAAGCGAATCATTTCCCCCCTTTACGAGTTATTATAATACAATTATAAGTACTATTCTGCAAGTTTACTGGGAAATGAGCACTTGAGAAATAGGGTCAGGAAAATTACGCAGCGAGGACTGCAGTGGACCAAAGTAACTCGGTTAGTTTTATTTGGATGAAGGTGCGACTGAAGTTATCAACTTTTGGTTTTGGGGAGAAGTTATGGGCAATCCGCAGCAAGTAATTTTCCTGTACCTATTTCTCAAATAATTTTCTCACTTCATCCACTTGCACCACCTTCATCTTGCACTTTTTACCGTCAACAATATTCCCGTACACTGTTTTAAATCCCAGTTTTTCTAGCTCCTTCAGCCGCCGCTCCTCCTGTGCCACTGGCCGCACTTCTCCACTCAGTCCGATCTCTCCCAGAAAGGCCGATGCCTCGGGCAGGGGTGTATCTCGGCGCGATGACATGACGCTGGCGGCGATGGCCAGATCGATTCCCGGATCCTGAACCCGGAAGCCTCCGGCGATGTTGACGTACAAGTCCTGATCTTCCAGCTTCAGTCGGGCGTGTTTGTTCAGCACGGCCGCGAGCAACTGCACGCGATTGTTTTCCACGCCCGCCGCCGCCCGCTTGGGGTAGGTATAATCCGCTTTATTGGTCAACGCCTGCACTTCCAATACAAACGGGCGGCTACCCTCCATGGTGACGCTGATGGACGAGCCGATGGCGTTTTTCTTCCGTCCTTTCAAAAACACTTCCGAGGGATTGGCGACCTCTCGCAATCCTTCGCCATTCATCTCGAACACGCCCACCTCGGTGGTGGCTCCAAAGCGGTTTTTCATGGCTCGCAGGATGCGCAGTTCGTGATATTTTTCACCTTCAAAATAGAGGACGGTATCGACCAGGTGTTCCAGGACTTTCGGTCCGGCCAGATCGCCGTCCTTGGTCACGTGTCCGATCAGAAGTACGGATATTCCACCCTGCTTGGCCAGAGTCATACAGCACTCGGCAATGTGACGAATCTGAACCATGCTTCCGGCTCCGCCGGACATAGACTCGGCTACGAAGGTCTGGACGCTGTCGGCGATGACCAGATCAGGTTTGAACTTGCCGATGGTGGCGACCACCGATTCCAAATGGTTTGAACTGACTAATGAAAAACTTTCGGGAATATCTCCGCTCTGCAGCCGCCTGGCCCGCATCGATAACTGCTGGACTGACTCCTCGCCGGAGACGTACAAAACTTTTTTCTTTTGTTCCGCTAACTTCAAACCCACCTGCAGGGCCAGGGTCGACTTGCCGATGCCCGGATCTCCGCTGAGCAACGTCAAAGAACCCTGAACCATTCCGCCGCCAACAACCCGGTCAAATTCTTCCAATCCCGTTTGCCAGCGCAGAGCGAAGGCGTCTTCCAGGCTTACTTTGGAAACCTCGATGGTTTTAGCCTCAATTTCCTTGAAGGCTTTTGTGTCCACCGCGTCTTCCACCAGCGTGTTCCAGCCGCCGCATTGCAGACATTTTCCTGTCCACTTGCTGGACTCGGTCGAACACTTCGAGCAGATGTAAATGGTTTTGATCATTCTAAGCTGAGAATAGCATCGGGCTGGAGGCGATCAAAAGCCGAAGCGGAGAAACTGGTGATAATAATGGTGGTTCCTGCTTTTTTCAGTTCTTCAAGGACTTTCAAAAACTTTCCTTTCCAGCGCTCGTCCAGTTCGGAAAATGGCTCATCCCACATCACCAAGCGTGGCTGACGAGCCAGCGATGATCCCAGGTACAAGCGTTTTTTTTCACTGGTGGAGAGCTGGTCCAACTGAGCCTCCGCCTGAGATTGAAATTCGAGAAAGCTGAGCAGTTCAGCCGTGGCGGAAGCGGCGCAACCGGCTTCTTGCAAAAAGTGGCGAACGGTACCAAAGCTGGGCAAAGAAAATTCTTGTAGCGCAATGCCGGTTGACTGGATCAAAATCTGCTTATCCGCGCGCGACAGTTGCTGGACATCATAGTCATCGATCAGGATCTGACCGGAGCTTGGTTTTACGATACCCAGGAGCGCTTGCAGTAATGTAGATTTTCCAGATCCATTGGGGCCGGTGACCAAGCAGCAGGCGCCTTTGGAAATGACGACCGACAGGTCGGCACAGATTTCCTTGTTTCCACGGGCGATGCTGAGCTGCTTGAGTTCGATCATGAGAGCGCTTGTGCGACTTTTAGTATCTGACCTTCTCCAAAATGGGGGCCCATGATCTGGAGGCCAGTGGGCATGCCGTCAATCTTCCCGTTGGGAACAGAGATGGCGGGAATACCGGCGATACTGGCGGGAAGGGTCATGACATCCTCCAAATACATTTGGACCGGATCGGATAGCGATCCACACTCAAAAGCCACGTGCGGAGTGGTGGGGGTCAGGAGCACGTCAAATTCCTTGAAGGCCTGGTCAAATTCCCTCAAGGTCAGAGTGCGAACTCTCTGGGCTTTGCGATAATAGGCATCGTAGTATCCGGCGCTCAAGGCATAGGTTCCGATCATGATTCGGCGCTTGACCTCATCTCCAAAGCCTTTGGTTCGCGCCTCAAAATACGACTCTACCAGATTCTTAGCATCGCTGGTGGGCCCAAAGCGCAGGCCGTCGTAGCGCGCCATATTGGCGCTGACCTCAGATGGACAGATGATGTAGTACACCGCCAGACCGTGCTCCGTCATCGGGAGCGAAATCTCTTTGATTTCCGCTCCCATTTGACGAGCTTGTTCAATTGAGTGCTCAAAGTTTTTTCGTACTCCGTCCTTCAAACCCATCCCCAGATATTCTTTTGGCAGGCCTATTCTTATCCCTTTCAAGTCTTTCGTTCCCAGCAGGGTGGAGTAGTCGGGCACGTCCACTTTAGGAGTGGTTCCGTCCATCTCGTCGTGGCCGGCAATGTGTTTGAGGACGATGGCCGCGTCCTCCGGTGTTTGTGTCAGACAGCCGATGGTGTCCAGCGAGCTGGCCATCGACATCACGCCGTATCTGGATGTTCTTCCGTAGGTCACCTTCAAACCCGTGACGCCGCAATAGGCGGCGGGCTGGCGGATGCTTCCGCCCGTGTCCGTGCCCAACGCCCAGGCACACAGGCCGGCGGCTACGCCGGCGGCCGACCCTCCCGAGGATCCTCCGGAAGTCCGCTTCAGGTCGTGGGGATTATGAGTTGTCCCATAGCAGGAGGTTTCCGTGGAAGC
Organism: bacterium; assembly: GCA_030699855.1. GTDB lineage: Bacteria > Patescibacteriota > Gracilibacteria > JAUYGZ01 > JAUYGZ01 > JAUYKR01. The sequence goes on along the minus strand of JAUYKR010000108.1, from coordinate 13,601 downwards.
TCCCATCGTAAATTCGTCGGTATTGGTGTGGCCGATGAACACCGCCCCCATCTTTCGGAGGCGCGCGACGATCGTCCCTTCATACGGCGGCTTAAATCCTTTCAGAATATTCGAGCAGGCGGTGGTCTCCATCCCTTTCTCACAAAACACATCTTTCAGGCCCAGCGGAATACCAGTCAACTCATTCCCTTCGCCGTTTTTGATGATGGAGTCGGCGTGTTTGGCCATCTCCAGGGCGTTTTTTTCAGTCTCTTTGCCGAAGTTGACGAAGGCATTCAACTCGCCATTGCGTTTGTTGATCTCCTCTAAATAGTACTTGGTCAGTTCCACCGAACTGATCGTTCCGGAGCGAAGTTCTTCCGATAATTTTTTGAGCGGTTTGTGCATATTTTAAATACTTTTGCGAACCTTGATCATTCCTCGGCTGCTTTCCCGCTGAGAAGTCTTCAAAAAATCTTCCCGATCAAGACCTTTCTTCACCGTGTCGGCACGGGTCACTGTTTCCAGGCCGCTGACCTGAGCCGTTTCCGGAACGTCCTTGGTATCGACTTCCGCCAACTTGTCCAGATGCTGAAAGATCGAAGCCAATTGGGGAGTGAATTTTTCCACTTCCTCTTCGCTCAGATTCAGGCGCGCGAGTTTTGCCACATGGCGAACCTGATCCTTTGTCAAAGCCATTTCAGTTGGATTACGAGCGTTCAAAGTATATCTTGGAAGTGTTCAGAGTCCAACTTCCTACGAATTACGAATGCGAACGAATATACGAATGATATTTACAGGAGGATATTAATGATATGTTCTATTTGTATATTCGTAACTATCCGTAATTCGTAGACCCAATGAATCGCCCTTTCAAAAATATCGCCTTCCTCTTTTTTATCGGCTTTGGAGCCTTTTACCTCACCGCCGATTTTCTGATCACCCAGGGAGGTTCCAAGTCGGAAACGCTCAACCTGATCTATACCACCTTCGACATGCCCTTTTTCTTCTGCGCCGGCATGTACGCCCTGGCGGCCATCCAGGAGCAGATTAAAGACCGTTTCGGATTTCCGGGCCTGTCACTGCTGTTCTGGATTTTGGCGCTTGTCTGGACCGGATTATTGCTCTACCTGAATTTAGGCTACGAATCGCTTCTCTAGACTGCGCAAGGACAAAATTCTTGTCACCATCGTATCTTATATTATAGGCTCCGCCTTGTATGTTTTTCCTGAATCCGCTATACTGATCTGAAAAGGAAAAGAATTTGCAACTGCAGACAGCCTCACTCCCTTTTATTTTCGCAGCGAGCCTGCCTGCCGGCAGGCAGGGAGACGCCAGCAAACGGGAAAATAAACGAGACCTACAACCGGGCAGTCCGCAGCAAGAAAAGAAAAGGGAGTGATGCTGGCAATAAATACCCTTTCCATGTCCAACCTCGTCATCGTCGAATCACCGGCCAAGGCCAAGCTGATCCAAAAGTTTTTGGGCAAGGGCTACACCGTCAAGGCCTCGATGGGTCATATTCGCGATCTGCCCGATAAAAAAACCGAGCTGTCTCCGTCTCAGCAAAAACTGTCCTACGCCAGCCTGGCCATTGATGTCGATCACGACTTCGCTCCGCTTTACGTCATCAAAGATGGCAAACGGAAAGTGGTGCAGGACTTGAAAGCAGAAATGAAAAACGGACCCCAGGTGTGGATCGCGACTGACGAAGACCGAGAGGGAGAGGCGATCGGTTACCACCTGGCTCACATCCTCAAACTGGATCCCAAGACGACCAAGCGGATCGTCTTTCATGAAATTACCAAGAAGGCCATTCTCGAGGCCATGGAACACCCCCGGGTGGTAGACGTGCGCCTGTTTGACGCTCAGCAGGCTCGCCGTATTCTCGATCGTCTGGTCGGCTACAAACTGTCGCCGCTTCTGTGGACGAAAATCCGCTACGGCCTGTCGGCGGGGCGGGTGCAGTCGGTGGCGGTTCGCATCGTGGTCGAGCGTGAGCGGGAAATTCAGGCCTTCGGCGCTGACGAGTTTTGGAAGCTCACCAGTGTTTACGCCGACCCTCAGTTCGAAGCAGAGTTGTCTGCCGTCAACGGCGACAAGCTGGATCACAAAAAATCTAAAGTCGGATCCGCCCAGGAAATGTCAAAAATCCTCGATGGCCTCAAAGGGCAGGAACATCGCATAACCGACATTGAACAAAAAGATACCAGTTCTTCTCCCTCCGCACCTTTTACCACCTCTACGCTTCAGCAGGAAGCTTCCACCAAGCTCGGCTTCGGGGTCAAACAAACCATGATGGTCGCTCAGCGTCTCTATGAGGGCAACGTCAAAAAGAAAGGCTTCGATGGCGGTTTTATCACCTATATGCGTACCGATTCGGTCACGCTTTCCGACCAAGCCCTGGCTAAGGCTCGTGACGTGATCACCAAGGAGTACGGAAAAACGTACGCTCTGGACAGTCCGCGCATCTTCAAAGGGAAATCAAAAAATGCTCAAGAGGCCCACGAGGCCATTCGCCCCACCGATCTTTCCCTTCGACCAAAGGATGCCGAGCAGTACCTGGATGACCAGCAGCTCCGGCTTTACAGCCTGATCTGGAAGCGAACCATCGCCAGTCAGATGGCCCCCGCCCAACTGAAAAAAACTACCGTCACCATTTCCGCAGGGCCTCATCAATTCACTGCCGAAGGGCAGGTGATTGTCTTTCCCGGCTACATGAAGGTGTATGAGTCGGCCAGCAAGGAGCGAATCTTACCGGCGCTCGAGAAGGGGCAGTTGCTACATATGGCTAACATCCTCCAAGAACAACCGACGGAAACGACTGTCCTGAGTCAGGCCGCCAAGGCTGAGCGGGAAGAATACGAAATGGGCGATGAGATGAATCTGAGCGGCGCCCAGCAGAAAAAACTCGAACAGCTTCAGGCGGCTTACGCCATCGAACCGAAAATTCCCGGCCTGATTCCCTCCCAGCACTTTACCAAGCCGCCGGCCCGCTATACGGAAGCCAGCTTGGTCAAAAAGCTGGAATCTCTCGGTATCGGCCGTCCTTCCACCTACGCGCCCACCATCAACACTATTCAGGTTCGCAACTACGTGGAAAAGAAGGAAGACAAGCGCCTGCATCCCACCGATGTCGGCATGGTCGTCAACGACTTTTTGGTGCGTCACTTTCACGACATCCTCAGCTATGACTTTACCGCCCGGGTCGAAGATCAGCTCGACGAGGTCGCCGAGGGCAAGGTGGATTGGGTGGATATGATCCGCTCGTTCTTCAGCCCTTTTCAGCAGGTTTTGGAAGAAAAAAAGGAGTCGATCAAGCGCGATGAGGTCATCACTCAAAAAACCGACGTGGTCTGCGAGGACTGCGGTAAGCCGATGGAAATCAAGCTCGGTCGTTTTGGCAAATTCCTGTCCTGCACGGGATTTCCCGCTTGCAAGGCTGCCAGGCCGATTAACCCGGACGGAACGCCCGGAGAAATCGTCAAGCCCACTCCAACCGGCGAAAAATGTCCGGACTGCGGCGAAGATTTAATCCACCGCCAGGGGCGCTTCGGCAAATTCGTCGGCTGCAGCGGCTACCCCAAATGCAAGTATATTCAGAAGAATGAGAAGCTCATCGGCGTGTCCTGTGTCGCTTGTGAGGGGGGTGAGATCGTCGAAAAAAAGACCCGCCGTGGCAAAATCTTCTACGGCTGCAATAAATATCCGGATTGTAAATCCGCCTTTTGGGATCTGCCCGTTGCCGGTAAGACCTGCCCGGTTTGCGGCCCCAAGCAGCTGATGGTGCAAAAGAAGCCCAAAAAGGGGCAGGCAGAAGGGGAGTTGGTGTGCCCGGTGTGTTCTAAGCCCAAAAGAAAAGAGAAGGTTTAGCCCTTCCAATCGAACTTTTCCTTGACAGATAAATAATTTGCTGGTAATAACTATACCAAGTTTTTAACCATGCTGATTTTATGGCTTTCGAAATTGATGAACTTACAGGTAAGGCTCCGGAAGGCGCGGGAAACCTTGACGCGGCCCACTACAGGGATGTTAAGGCTCGTTTGGAACAAATGGGCGAAGATGGGCTATTAACTGTGGATGAGGCAGCCGAAATGCTGGGAATAAGCGATGTTCAGGTGTTGGGACTGCTCGAACAAGAGTATGGCGGAGGTTTGAATCTTGATCAGGCAGACGATCCCGACACTATTACCCGAAATAGTCTTTTGAGCCAGGTAAAGAGTATCTTGAGCATAGGTGACTATGCCAGAGCTGCAGGCAGCGATGAACCCATGTCAAATCAAGTCATATTGGATGATCTTGCTATCCCATATGAAATGGGTAAACCAGATCAGGCCATTCAACCTTTGGTGGACGGGGGCTTGCTCATTCGAGATGCCGGAGTCATCAAAGCGTCTTCAGTAGTCGCCGCAGCCGAACAGATCATTCCCCAGCGCTTCCGCGAGCTGGGCCAGCGGGTTCCGGTAGAGTTTGTTCAGCAACTTGCCGCAAGCAATCGAAAGCGTGGGAGCCTGGAAAGGAGGTTGCAGGTTGTTACTCCCATTTTGACTGTCGCCGCCATTGCCATGCTGGTGTATCTATCTGCCATAGCTTCGGGCAGACAAGCGGAGGATGAACGAACATTGCGCCTTATCGAGACAATGGCTACCCAAAGAACGGCAGCGCAGCTCCTGGCCGGGATCAATCCGGCTGAGCTATCTGAAGATGATGCCGATGTGGGCGGTGAGCCAGGCGAGGGGACAGCCGCGGCTGTTGATACCAGCGGATTGACGCTGACAGATCCTCCTGTTGGTCCAGTCGGGGCTGTTGGGCCTGAGCCAGAAGATGATGCGGTCTTTGGTCCATTACCAATTGAGCCTGAACCAACTTCCGAACCTGAACCAACACCTGAACCAGAGCCAACTCCAGAACCTGAACCTCAGCCTGAGCCGGTACCAACACCGACACCAGAACCTCAGCCTGAGCCAGCGCTTGATGTGCCGGGCACGGATACGGGAGCGACAACGGTTGATCCGGAAGATGAGCGAGTGACGGCCAGGATGGTGGCAAGCCTCAAACTGGGCGGATTGTTGGGCTCAGGTTTTCTTGGAGGACCACTGCAGTTGAAAGAGGATCTTGATGTTGAGAAATATCAAGTTCTAGCTGAAAGGTTCGATGCGCTATCCACCGCCTTCAGCTCTGCCGAAGACGCGGCCAGGCAAAACTTCGGAAACCGCTACCAGCTTCTCCAGGCTCTGCGCGGAGTCTTTCTGACCGCCAGAAACGAGGGTAAGCTGAAAGTAGACGGTAGCGCCCTGACCACCGCCAAGCTGGGAGCACTATTGGGCGAAGAAATTGAGGGCTTGCCGGAGGATGAAAAAGCGAGCGAAGAAGGAATAGTGGTAGCCGTACAATGCCTGGTCAGGCGAGTGCTTGGCGGGACGATCGATACCCTCAAGCTCTACTTCCAAATCCCCTAATCGGGATTTGAAAAGCGAATAAGAATATGGTATAATTTCAAGAAAGGATAAATACCTCATTTCTTTATAAATATGTCATCCGGCCCTTCTTCAGCGCCAGGTTCCAGACCTCCGGAATATATGAGCTTTGAAGATGTTTTGAGTGAGCTCCGAATCGACGAAGAGGAACTGAAAAAACTGGTTTCCCAGGGTGAATTGCGCGGTTTTCGCGATGGATTGTCCATGAAGTTCAATGCCGATGACGTACGACGGCTGGCTGATGAGCCAAGGCTGGTAGAAGCTGATGATGGGATTATAAATTTTGACGACGAGGTGCCTGATTTCGAATTAGATGATGATGAACTCAGCCTGTGGAATTCAGACTCAGGCGATAGTCTGCCACGCCCACCCATTCCAGCTTCTCCAGTCGTGTCTTCAGCTCCAGCTTCGGACGCATCCCCACGTTCCTCCGATGGTGCTTTAGAACCTGATGAAGTAGCGAGGATCAAAAAAGAGGCAGAAAAAAATTTTAATGACAGATTAACCGCCTTGCTGGAAGAGCATCGCGGCGCCACAAAAATCCCCTATGCCGAAGTTTCCCGAGCCCTCGGTATTACCTCGCCAGGGATCAGGGGCAGAATTGGCGCCCATATTGGCAAGAATCCGCTTCGAGTACATGCTAAGGAACTAGGTCTTATCTTGACGAAAACAGCCGGTGACGAAGTCTCCGTGGGCATGTTGCGAGACCTTACTTTGGACAAGCTCACAAGCGTGGGAATTGAGTTCAAGAGGCCGCTGTTGGAGGTGGAAAAAAAAGCAGGTACATTAATGGCGCTCATCAAATTTATAGGAAGGTATCCGTGGATATTCAACAATAACCCATGGATACAGAAGGTTGTTATTCTCCTAACGCTTTCCGGGCTGCCGGTAGGTGGTAATTCTGCTTACAACCACTTCTGGCCCGAAGGGCCGACTGGCGATACTCCATCTGCGGCAGACGCTCCGGCGGAGGGAGCTTCTGAAGGTGCTGCCGCTGTTGATGCAAATTCTGCCTCTTCTGTACCGGTCACTTCAGCTACCGGCGTGCAGGCTCCACCTCCCGCCGGTGACGAGGAGGCGCCTGCAGAAGAAGGCGCTGCTTCGGTTGCTCCAGAATCCGTGGCTGAACCTGAGCCTGCTCCTCCCGCTCAGCAACCGGCTGAACCTCAACCAGCTCCTGAGCCTGCTTCCGACGGCCAGCCCGTTGTGACCCAAGCTGAACAAGCTCTCCAGCAGGCTATCCAGCAAGGAAAACGCCCAGGAGAAAGCCAGAGTCAGTTTCGCAACCGTTTACGCGAACTCAGAGAGGCCGCTGCGGATGCCAAAAGAGCCGCTGCCGCGGAGGCGGCGACACCTCCACAAGATGGCACTAATAATCTGGAGAAAGCTAAGACCGTCGCTCTTGATGCTATCACAGATGCCAATTTTGGGACGAATAGATCAAAATGTGCAAGTGTGTTGAGAGACACTCTAAAGGTAGCACAAGAAGCTGGTGTGACTCTCGATTCAAAAAAAATTAGTACTCAAGCACTTGGCAAGGCCTTAACGGCAAAATTACACGGCATCGCTGCCCCTACGGCCGAACAGCTAAAGGAGGCAGCTTTGGCCGTCGCCAAAGACATTTTAGGGGACAACTAGTATGCTGTGTCAGATCGCCAAGTTAAACAGCCATTCTTACAGCTTGGGCTTTTCCTTTTGCGCCAGTACCGGGGTGATTTACAAATCCGATGGAGGTTCAGGATTTGCTGCAGGAGGGGTGGCAGGTACAGGCGTGGGTGTAGTACAAGTATAATCAGCCTCTGACTCCAACTTGGGTAAAACCACTATCTTTCTCTCTTCAAGGAAATCTTCGACAGTGCGCCCTTTAGCAAATTGTTTGGCAAGATATGCTTCCAATTCCGGGTAACCAGGAACGGTCGTCCAGTCGGGATCGGGAAAGAGTTCAGCTCCAACTGTAACGCCCAACTTCCTTGCCCTGTTGATTCTTGTCTCCAGAGTTGTTTTGTAGGCGTTGAAGTTATGCACTGCATCTGTGTGCGCATTAAACCGTTTCGTTTTTTCTTGAAGAGGTATCGCGCTATGAACCGCTCCCACTTCCGCCTGGGCAATTGCCAGCGCCAGGTGGAGTCCGGCACTATGGACACCTGCTATGCTTCCGCGCAGGCTTTCCGGCCCGTCTCCTGTCAGGACCTCTTTCTCCTTTTCCTCCGCCGCTTTCAACTCCCTTTCTTCGAAGAATGAATCCATTTCTCTGAATCTTTTTTTGTAACCTCTCAGTTCAGCCACTTCTTGTGCGGAAAGATGGAGGGTGGCGCTGGCAGCACTGGCCACGTCGGCTTGAAGAGCATCTACTTTCTGCTTTATTGCTTCCATCTCGCCCGTGGTGGCGCAGCCGGCCGCGAGTAGTCCCGCGCCCAACACCCCCAGTTTTCCCACCCTGGAGCTTGGGTTTCTTGCTTCATCACCTCGCGGTGTATCAGGAGTTGTAGACATATACTAAGTAAAAGTAATAAAATATTCATCTCATAATAAAGAATATTTTTGCTTTTGTCAATATTTTCATAGCGTGTATGAGTTCTATGTACTTGACAAATTAAAATTTATATGCTATATATAGAATCGTCTTTTTAAATAATGATTGTGGGGTGGCAATCACCCTGCAATGCAATGGATCCTTGAAAGATCGTTGGAGGGATTTTTTACATCTCTCCAGTCAGCACTGTGCGATCCGTTTTGGTGGGTAAGTACTTTCTTCCGGAGGTGAGGCCCACCACCCCGGCGCGTCCCTCTCGGCCATTTACAAGGACTTGCCGCCAAAACGGATTGCACAGCGATCCTTTCTGTTATTCGGCAAGGTGGGATACCGAAGCATAAGTTTTAACAATACGTGCAAATTAACAATTTTGTTAACTTTCTCGTATGGTTAAATATGGCCTTTTCTCAAAAAAAGAAAAATGATCTCGTACTACTTCTCGGCTTTTTTCCTGTTCATGACGGGCTACAATGGCTTTGTCTTTTTTTGCTAGCAGCTGCAAGCCATGTTTACCTGGTTGACCCATTCCAAGATCCGCCTGAAGATGCTCAAGATGTTCTTCAAAGACCTTGAACAGCCTCTTTACGGCCTGGAAATCGCCCAGCAGCTCAAGACTTCTCCCGGAACTACTCACCGCGAACTCAACGCCATGGTGAAGCAGGGGGTCTTGAATAAAGTTCGCCAGGGGGCGTTGGTCCTGTACACGGTCAATACCCAGCATGCTTACTTCCACGAACTGGAAAAGGCCATCAATCCGCCCAAGAAGAAAGCCGACCGGGTGCTCTTCATCAGCGATCTGCACCTGTCGGTGGAAACGCCGCCGGACTTAATCAGCGATCTGATGAAATTCTTCGACTACGCCCAGGAAAACGCCACCGAGCTGGTGCTGGTGGGGGACATGATCGAAATGCTCAAGGGCGATGTCTTCCACACGTACCTGCTTTACAAACCGGTCTTCGACCGCCTCAGCCGTCTGGCTCAAGAGGTTCAGGTGACCTATCTGGTGGGCAATCACGATTGCTTTATCAGCCTGCTGGTTGGGCAAAAGTTTTTCAGCGCGCCTATCGTCTTTGCCTACGACTATTCCAACGAACCGCTCAATATCTACGCCAGCCATGGCCATCAGTACGACGATTTTTCTGAGGCCAAAGACTTTAAATCCAAGAAAAAGGTGGAGGCGAACGGGAAAATCATCGCTCAGCTTATCCAAAAGATCGGCCTGGAAGGGGGGCAGGCCGACCTGCTCAAGCAGCATGCCAGTTACGCGGAAAAAGCCCTGCACTTTGCCCAGTATGTCAGTGAAAAGAAGATTGATTGCAGCCAAAAATTAGAGGGCTTGGCCAAGCAGTATATCGAGGGCGAGGACTACGCCTACGTGGTGTTCGGCCACGCCCACAAGGCTGGCTTCAAACAGCTTGGCGATGGTGTGTATTTCAACACCGGTTCCTGGAAGTCGGAGAAGAAGCGACAATTCGTCGAAATCGATAAGGACGGTGGAGCCTTGATTTCCATTGCTGACGTACAGTAGAAGGCGATTGAGAAGCTTCGAGGCGGAAAGGGGAGTTTGATTTTTTCGTTGTGGAAAAGATTTGGACGTGAGATGAATAAAGATAAGCCCTGTGTCACAAAGAGGCTTCGATGCGCTATTCGCTTCGAAGGTCCTCACTTCAAAAATTAAACCCCCCTTTCCGCCTCTGTTACCCTTCCAAATCCTTCCTTTTTGCGTTAGACTAGCTGCGCGCTTTTAAGCTGCCATTTCATGGCCTCCAAACGAGTCCTGATCTCCGTCCACAACAAAACGGGAATCGTCGCATTCGCGAGCGCTCTCCAAAACGAATTTGACTATGAAATTATCTCGACCGGGGGAACCGAGAAGGTACTTCGCGAAGCCGGTCTCAAAGTAACGGCCGTACAGGACTACACCGGGTTTCCGGAAATGCTCGACGGGAGGGTTAAAACCCTCCATCCGGCTATCCATGGTGGCTTGTTGGCTTTGCGCGGGAATGATCAGCACCTCAAAACCTTGGTCGAACAAAACATCGGTTTGATCGACATGGTGGTGGTCAATTTGTATCCCTTCCAAGAAACCGTGGCTAGCGGCGCTTCCTTCGACGAGGTGATCGAGCAGATCGATATTGGCGGGCCTTCCATGCTGCGCTCGGCCGCCAAGAACCACCAGTCTGTTGCTGCCGTTCCCTCGCCGGACTGGTACGAGCGACTGCTGGTCGAGCTCCGCAACTATCGGGGCTATGTCTTGCCGGAAACCCGAAAAGAATTGGCGACCGAAGTGTTCTGGATCACCGCTCAATACGACAGCGCCATTACCAAATATCTCTCCGAGGGTCATCTGCGGCTTTTTCCTGCCGAACACGTCCAACAGCTGCGCTATGGCGAGAATCCGCACCAAAAGCGATCGGACGCCTGGCGAATACCTCAAGAAAGCCAACAGTCGGCCCTGATCAGCTGCAGGCAACTGGAAGGCAAGGGCCTCAGTTTTCTCAACTATTGGGATGCCGACGCGGCTCTCAACATGGTTCGTGAATTCGCTCAGCCGGCCGTTTCTTTCGTCAAGCACGCCAACCCCTGCGGGCTGGCGACTCATGATTCTCTCCTCGAGGCCTTTCGCCATGCTCTCGACTGCGATCCTCGCTCGGCCTTTGGCGTGATCATCGCTCTCAACCGGCCCGTGACCCTGGAAATTGCCGAAGAGATGGAAAAAAGAAAGTTGTTTGTCGAGGTGATCGTGGCTCCCTCCTACGAGCCCTGGGCGCTCAGACAATTGGAGAAAGATAGCCGCCGCCTGCGGATATTGGAAGTCGGGGAGCTTTGCCCTTTGGGTCAAACCTTCGACATCAAGAAAATTTCCGGCGGCTACATCACCCAGGATGCCGATACGTCTATCGTCGCTCTCGCGGATTTGCAGTATGTCACGTCCAAACGTCCGACCGAAGCTCAAATCAATGACCTCCTGTTCGCCTGGAAAGTGGTGAAGCACGTCAAATCCAACGCTATTGTTCTCACTAAAGATCAGGCCACGGTGGGCATTGGCGCCGGTCAGATGTCGCGGGTCGATTCGACGGAAATCGCCGTCCGTAAGGCCGGCGAACGGGCCAAGGGTTCAGTGCTGGCTTCCGACGCCTTCTTCCCCTTTGCCGACTCGGTCGAGGAGGCCGCCAAATACGGGATAGCCGCCATTATTCAACCCGGCGGCTCCATCCGCGATCAGGAAGTCATCGCCAAGGCCGATGAACTGGGTATCCCGATGGTTTTTACCGGTAAAAGAGCATTTAAGCACTGATTGGGAGGGGGAAGGGGTTAGTATTTTTTCGCTGTGGATTGCCCATTACCCCTCCCCAAAAGTCAAAGTTGCTAACTTCAGTTGCACCTTCAACCAAATAAAACTGAACAAGTTAATTTGGCCATCGGCAGTCCTCGCTTCAAAAATACTAACCCCTTCCCCCTCCATACTCTCCTTGCAAAACCGAAAAAACATCATAAAAATGCTTGAAGAAAGGGGCCAGAAGGCCTACTCTTAAAAGAGGTAAAGTCACTTTTGGCATCAAGCGATTCTTAAAGAAGTCTTATCGACTCCTTTCATCAAAATCTCTACCACAAGCGCAGATCCCAATTCTTCTGGTTCAGAAGGGTCTACAACCGACTGTTCTCTAGCGCGCGTAAGGATCGGAAGAAGGCCATTCTCATGGATTTTGAGCAGGAATTGGTTGATCGCAGCCATCGCAGCTTTATCAATCAGATGAGGAAGCAAATTCTGTGGAGGGCCGTCGTCATGGGCGTCCTTATTTTCTTCGTGGGGGCGCTTTCGCCCAACTTCTTCAGTCTGGCCAATGAGCCCCTCCAATACCAGATCGCTCGGGCAGATTTCGAAGACCAGTATGCCGAATCGATTCTGCTGCAAATTGATGGATTTCTGACCAAAACCTATGTGCCGACTGAGAACAGCAAGGGTGGAAAGGGCATCCAAATGGTTGAAGTCGAGTCCGGTGATACCCTCTATTCCATCGCCAAGCGCTATGGGGTCAAGGAGAGTGATATTATCGTCAACAATAACCTTTCTCTCTATGACATCAAACGTCTTCGCCTCGGTGCTGAGTTGAAAATTGCCAACGGCATCATTCACAAAGTCGGCAGTAAGGAAACCATCAGCAGTATCGCCACTCTTTACGGAGTCGATCAGGACAAGCTGATCCAGCACAATGAGATCAAGGGAAAAGAACTCAAAGCAGGCATGGAAATCGTGGTCGCTGACGCCAAAAAGAACCTGCCAGCCTATACCACTCCGTCTTCCGGTCTGGGCGACAACTGGAAGGGCTCAACCTCCATCGCCGATCGTGGAGGCAAGCTGCACTTTCCCACCGACGGCAAGTACACTCAGTTCTATAATCCCGGTCACTACGCCGTGGACATCGCCAACAATCAGTCGCCTCCCGTCTATGCCGCCGAAGCGGGAGTGGTGGAGAAGTCTCAGTGCGGATGGAACGGTGGCTACGGCTGTCACATCGTCATCAACCATGGGAATGGCATGAAGACGCTCTACGCTCACAACCGAGATCTGTATGTGACCGTAGGGGAGAACGTAGCCAGGGGCCAGCGAATTGCCCGCATGGGTCGGACAGGACGTGTCTATGGCAAGACCGGCATTCACCTGCACTTCGAAGTGACCGTAGATGGAATCAAGAGAAATCCTGTCATTTTCTTCTAGATGGCAGACGAGAACTTTTTTGTAGATATCAGTGATACCCTGGTCGAGAAAATTCAGAGCGGAGATTTTCATTTATCCGACCTGCCAGAAATAGTGGCTTTGGCTATCAAAGCCCTGATTATTTTGGCCGGCATTATCGCCTTCATCATGATTCTGGTGGGAGGGTATCAGTACATTGTGGGGGGAATCTACAGCGACATGCGGGAGAGCGGTAAAAATACCCTTACCTACGCCATCGGCGGTTTTGTTTTGGCCATGCTGTCCTACGCGATCGTCAACCTGGTTCAACTGCTCGTCACCGCCCTCTGACATGTACCCCATTCTCTTCCAGTTCGAAATCCCTTTCACTGACTTCGGAGTCATCTCCGTCTTTTTTCACGGAATTCTAACGGCTCTGGGATTCGTTATAGCGGTGCTGTGGTTTCTTCGCCATGCTCAGAATCAGCACCTGCACTTAGAATTCTTCCTCGACCATTTTTTTGCCCTGCTGTTTTGGGGGGTGGTGGGAGCCAGATTAGGATATGTATACCTCTTTTTTGTCCGCTATCAGCATGACCCCATGACCATGCTGTACCTCTGGGATGGTGGGTTTCTCCTGTGGTCCGGAATCATCTTCTTCCTTTTGGCCCTTCTTTACTTTACCGCCCGGCAAAAGGAAAAAATCGGACAGTGGATGGATGTCCTGGTTCCGGCCAGCATTCTTGCCATGTTGTTCGAAAGCATCGGGGCTTTCCTGGGTGGAAATAATTATGGCAAGCCCACAGAACTTCCCTGGGGAATCAGTTTCGAAAACGCGGAAGTTCCTTATACCATCCCGATTCATCCGGTACAGCTCTACCTGTTTTTTTCGCTGCTGATCGTCATGATGGTTATCTCCGTCTTGCACCAGAGG
>JAUYKR010000105.1 GCA_030699855.1 bacterium | reverse complement strand
TTTGGCGTGGGCGATATGATTGCCTTCGCTCTGACACGCCTTCAGACGACTGAAGCGGAAATCCTGATCGGTATCGGTGGCTCCGCCACCAACGACGGCGGCATCGGCATGGCCCAAGCCCTCGGCTGGCAGTTTTTGGACAAAGACGGCAAAGATATCTGCTTCAGAAAAAAGGAAGGGTATTGTGCCCAATCAATCACGGGCCTTCATCATATTCTCCCTCCCCAATCTTACGCTTCACTCTCTTCGAGCCCGAGCGGCCTCAGAGCCGAGGGCAAAATTCTTAATTCTAAATTTAGAATTTTCATTCTCTCCGATGTCAACAATCCCCTCCTCGGCCCCACCGGAGCGAGCTACGTCTACGCGCGACAAAAAGGAGCAAAGGATACCGACTTGCCCGAGCTGGAAAAACTTCTCACACATTTGCGCGACATCGCCAAGCACGATTTGAATACTGATATGAATACCATCAAGGGCGGAGGCGCAGCCGGAGGTCTTGGAGCCGGTCTGGTCACCTTCCTGGGCGCGGAGATTAAACCCGGCTTAACGGAAGTCGCCCGACTCACGGGCTTGGAAGAAAAAATACAACAAGCTGACCTGGTCATTACCGGTGAAGGGAAAATTGACGCCCAAACGGAGTTTGATAAAGGCCCCCATCTGATCGCTAAGCTGGCGAAGAAGCACGGAAAGAAAGTCATCGCCCTGTGCGGGTTCAAAGCGGCATCGCCCGGCGTTTTTGACGCGGTGTTTGGAACCAATGAACTTCCCGATTTTAATCCGAAGACTATCGCGTCATCCGCCGCCACACTTCTGAGCAAACTGGCAAAAGAAACAATTATCACAACCAGACATTGATTTCGGTCTGATAAGATCATAGTCTGAACTGTATCTCTTTGTTGCCATGCGCGTCTACGTCTGTCGTCCCATTCCGGAAGTCGGTATTCAGATTCTTCGCGATGCCGGTTTGGAAGTGGAAGTGAATTCGGAAAACCGAGTCCTCTCGAAAGAGGAACTGAAGCAGGCCGTGAAAAACTCGGAAGCCATTCTCTCCATCCTCACCGACCCCATTGACGCCGAGGTCATGGACGCGGCCCCGAACTTAAAAATCATCGCCAACTTCGCCGTTGGCTTCAACAACATCGACGTAAAAGCGGCCACAGAACGAGGCATTCTGGTCACCAACACTCCCGGCGTACTCGACGACACCACCGCCGATTTTGCCTTCACCTTGCTGATGGCCGCCGGACGGCTGCTGGTGGACTCCGATCAATTCACCCGAGCTGGAAAATTTGATAAGTGGGAACCGATGGGATTTTTGGGCCAGGACATTCACGGCGCCACCCTGGGCATTGTCGGCGCCGGCCGCATCGGCGCGGCCGTGGCCAAGCGCGGAATGGGCGGATTTCAGATGAAGGTACTCTACTTCGATCCCAGCGAAAATGAGGAGCTGAACAAGCTCGGTGCGAAAAAAGTGGATATGGACACCCTGCTGGCTCAATCTGATTTTGTGTCCCTGCACGTGCCGCTCAACCCCTCCACCACGCATTTGATCAGCGCCAAGGAACTGAAGATGATGAAAAAATCAGCCTTC
The DNA here is from genome assembly GCA_030699855.1 of bacterium. GTDB lineage: Bacteria > Patescibacteriota > Gracilibacteria > JAUYGZ01 > JAUYGZ01 > JAUYKR01. Next base: position 15,076 of record JAUYKR010000105.1, on the reverse strand, counting down.
CTCATCAACACCGCCCGTGGGCCGGTGGTGGACGAGCAGGCGCTAGTGGACGCGCTAAAAGCCGGCGAGATTCGCGGCGCCGGTCTGGACGTGTATGAAGAAGAGCCGAAACTTAAGTCCGGACTCTTCGGCCTAAAAAACGTGATCCTCGCCCCCCACATCGCCAGCGCTTCGATCCAAACCCGCGGGAAGATGGCCACCATGGCAGCGGAAAACATCGTCGCCTTCGCAACAGGCAAGAAGCCGTTGACCCCTGTCAACCCTGAAGTGTTAACCCCTGGCTCCTGACTCCGAACTCCGAACTCCTTTCTCCCCACTCCTAACTCCCGACTCCTTTCTCCTCACTCCTAACTCCCAACTCCTCTCTCCCAACTCCCTACTCCCAACTCCCCACTATCCCCCTCCCCATGAAAATCGCCTCCCGCATGTCCCGCCTGGGCACAGAAACCGCCTACGCCGTTTCCGACGCCGCCAAGACCTACGCCAAAGAAACCGGCAACAAGGTCTACCCCTTCCACCTGGGCGATATGAATATCCGCACTGCGGAGAACATTATTGAAGCCGCCCACAAGGCCATGCTGGCCGGAAGGACTGGCTACACTTCCGCCGCCGGTGTCTTGGAGCTGAAGGAAGCGCTTGCCGAAGACATGAACCGGACTCGCGGAACCCATTACACGGCGGAAAATATTTCCATCCAGTCAGGCGGCAAGCCGGTGATCGGAAAATTTCTGATGACCCTGATGGAAGAAGGCGACGAAGTCCTCTACCCATCGCCAGGCTACCCCATCTACGAATCGATGATTGAGTTTTTGGAAGGGGTTCCAAAACCCTACCGCTATCTGGAGACCGAAAAAGGATATGCCACGGACATGGACTACTTCCGCTCGTTGATCGGCAAGAAAACCACAAGCCTGATCTACAACAACTACCAGAACCCCATGGGAGTGACTTCTTCGGACGAAGAGATGGCGGAGATCGCCCGCCTGGCCGTGGAACACGACCTGATGGTCCTGGCCGACGAGGCTTACTTCGACATCGTCTACGACGGTACCGGTAAGTCCATCACCTCCTTGCCCGGCATGGAGGAAAGGACAGTGATTTTGTACACCTTCTCCAAACGCTTCGCCATGACCGGCTGGCGCCTTGGCGCCGCCATCGGACCGAAAGTGGTGATCGACCAGATCAACAAGATCAATACCAACGACGAAGCCTGCACCACCCACTTCATCCAGTTGGCCGGGATAGAGGCTTTGAAGGGGCCACAAGAACACCAGGCTATGATTCTGCGAACGCTCAAAGAACGTCTGGATACCATATTGGAAGTGCTGGCCGACTGCCCGGGCATCAAAGTCTATCGCCCCAACGCCACCTTTTATCTGTTCATCAACGTGACCGAAGCCCTGCAAAAAATGGGCATTAAAACCGCCGAAGAATTCCGCCAGCACATGCTGGAAAAAACCGGCGTCTCATTCACTCACCGCCAGCACTTCGGCAAGCCTTTAGCTGGGGAAACAGAGCAGTACATCCGCTTCGCCTACTCCGGCATCGACGTGCCGGAAATCCGGGAAGGGCTGGGAAGGTTTAAGGAGTATATTAAAACCTTCTTTTCTTAAATCCCGGCATAGACATCGAATCTAAAAGGAGATACAATAGAGAGCCCTTGATATATGCAGCACATGAAAGCAAAAAATACCTACGAACACGGCTCACTCCTCTTCATCTTCTACCCAACCGACGAGAAAACCTTCATAGCTGCCTGTGAGGAGCTTTGCTTAGTGGTTGAAGAAAAAGATGAGGAATTAGCTCACTACAATATTAAAGCGAATGCTTTGTCATACCTCCGGAATGTCTGTGAAAAAAAATTGGGAGAGCACCTTCTTAACCAGACACTCCCAAAAGAAATGAAGGATGAGTTTAATGAGCATATTCGACGGAAGGAGAGTGAAAATTTCGAAAAGAAACGTATTACCTTCAAAGAGCTTGAAAAGATGGCGACATGACATGTATTTGATGAAAAAGAGTTTATGGGCGGGCAAGTGTTGAAGAATTGGAAACCGAGAGAAGTCATTCGCTTTCTGAAGAAGCGAGGCTTCGCGGAACTCAAAAACAACCGCGGGAAGGGCGATCACTGCTGCTTGCTAAGGGAAACAAAAGACACCAGGTATTACACGGAGGTAGACAAGGGTAGACCATCCTTCAGCGCTCGGGAAATGTTAAGCTTCGTGAAGCAGGCTGGAGTTTCGAGAGCAGAGTGGAGGAAGGGGAGGTGAGAACGTCGGATATGGCAGGTTATCAGGTGATGTGAAAAATGCTCCTTAATAGATCCACAACAGGATTATAATCCAAGCTGCTACTAGCATGGCGTTAGCCAGATGAGCTAACCAGTAATATTTATTTACAGTACTATTTTTTCGGAATATCCACTCGAAGAATTTGTATACAACGTGAGCAGAGACACCAAAACCGAAAGTGACCAGTCCATAATAAATATATTCTTCATTATAAATCATGCTGAAGACGGCAAATGCCCCACCCATGGCTGCAATGATAATCTGCCAAGTAAAATCACCAATATTAATGTTGATGCCACTCATATGATAAAAGAATAAAAATATTTTTTAACCTACCATCCTACCCCCTCCTCCCAACCACCCTCTCATTCTCCCTCACCTCCAGCCCACTCGGAGATGCTGAGCCTGTCGAAGCATTCCCCTTCTTCACATACGAACCCTCCGGGATGTCCTGACCGACACTCAACTCCGCTCCGATCATACAATTTCGCCCCACTTTGACCCCCGGCATAAAGGAGGTGTTGATTCCCACCCGCACGTCGTCGCCGCAGATCAGGCCGAGTTTATTGGTGCGGGAATTGACCTTATCACCGTCGATCTGCATCCAGATGTCGGCTTCATCAAGCCGAAGATTTCCCGTCACCGTGCCGGAGCCGAAAGACACGTTGGAGCCGATCACGGAGTCGCCCAGATAATTTTTGTGCGTCCAGACTTCGTTTTGAAGGAGGGACCGCGCCACTTCCGTATACGATCCGGCCACGCAGCGTTCCCCCAGCGAGCTTTGACGGACCAGGGCGTGATTGCCAACGATCGAGTCTTTGCCAATATAAGCCGGCCCGTTGATCACGGCGTGATCGAAGACTTTGACCCCCGCCTCGATCACCACCGGTCCGTTGATCACGGCCGTCTTGGCCACCGTGGACTTGGGCGAAATGGATTTTTTTAGTTGGCCGAGGAAGAACTCGTTCAACCGCAAAAAGTTCCAGGGGTATTTGACCGCCTGCCAAAAACCATCGTAAGGAATGACGGTATAGCGATGGTGAGTGTCGAACAGTTTTTGCAGAGCCCGCTCATACTGATCGTCCGCTCGGGATTTGACCGCCTCGAGCGCTTTGTACAACGCCTTCACATCGCGGTGGACGTGAATGACCAGATTCACCAGATCGGAGGGCTCCTTGCCCTCACCCGGCTTTTCGAGAACGGCCTTCACGTTGCCGTCCGAGTCTATGCTCAGATACCCCCCGGGGAAGTAACGGCTAACCCGATACCCTACCATCATCCCTTCTGCCTCGTCGTCCTCATCCACTGCCATTCGCACCTTCGCCCACAGTTCCTGATCCACCACGTCGTTGCTGCTCACCACCAGGATGGCATCTTCACCAATGACCGCCATCTTTGCCGCCATCATCGCCCCTTTCATGCCACCTTTTAGATCAACCTGCTCCACCACCGCCAGCCTCATGCCTTTGATCTGAAGTTCTTTCAATCTTTTCACATTGGCGGCATTGCCGACCAACACCACATCGGTAAACTTGGCCTTTTTGAGGGCTTCCAATTGCCATTCGATCAAGGTCTTTCCGCAGATCTTCACGAAACACTTATCCGCGATCGGTTTGACGCGTTTGCTCTGGCCGGCGGCGAGGAGGATGGTCTTCATCGTATTAAGAAAGCACTTGCAGTATATCAGCCAAAAATATGCTATACTACTTCCGTTACCTCGTCTTTAACCATTACCCATGGACACCCTCACCATTCTCGTCATCGTCGCGGTCATCGTCGTCGTGATGATCATTTACTTTTATAATAAGATCGTCAGCCTGAAAGTACGAGTTCAGGAAGGCTGGAGCGACATCACCGTTCAGTTGAAACGAAGACACGACCTGATCGGAAACCTGGTGGAAACCGTGAAGGGTTACGCCAAGCACGAAGCGGGAACACTGGAAAAAGTGGTGCAAGCCCGCAGCGAAGCTAAAACAGCCGAAAAGGGTTCAATGACCGACATGGCCGCCGCAGAAAAGAATTTGAGCTCCGCCATGAGCGGTCTGCACATCAACGCTCTGGCCGAACAGTATCCGGATCTGAAGGCAAACACCACCTTTCAGCAATTGCAGGCCGAACTGGCCGATACGGAAAACAAAGTGGCCTCCTCCCGCCGTTTCTACAACACCACGGTTATGAGCCTCAATACCGCCATTCAAACCTTCCCCGGCAATCTGTTTGCCGGCCTGGCCGGAGCGGAGAAGCAAGCCTTCTTCGAACTGGAGGAGGAGGAAATGAAAAAGGCTGAAAAGGCACCGGAGGTAAAGTTCTAAGCCATCAAAAACTCGGGAGCGAGCTCCCGAGTTTGATCCTGAGCATCTACATTATATTGTTTCCGACATCGAGGTGTCGGGCTTCAGTCGAAGGATGAACGTCTACCAAGAAATTTCCGCCAACAACCGCAAAACACTTTTGATTTTGCTGCTGTTCACGGTGGTGGTGATGGCCATCGCTTTTTTGGCCAGCGTTATCATTCTGAGCCAGGAGTATTCCACCTGGACCGAGGCCGCACAGATGACTTGGCTGTATTTTCCCACCATTTCCGCAACGGTCTTGGTGGTTATCCTCCTCTGGACCCTCATCAGCTACTTTACGGGAGACAAGATGATCCTGAGCTTTATGGGAGCCAAGCCCGTGGAACGAAAGGAGCAGTTCGAACTCTACAACACCGTGGAAAATCTGGCCATCACCGCCGGCTTGCCGGTACCGAAGATTTACCTGATTCAGGATGACAGCCTCAACGCCTTTGCCACCGGACGAAACCCCCACCACAGCGTCATCTGCTTCACCACCGGTATTGTGAAGAAGTTGAACAAACAAGAGCTGGAGGCGGTAGCGGCTCATGAACTGAGCCACATTGCCAACTACGACATCCGCCTGCAGCTGATCATTGTCACCGTCATCGGCATCATCGCCATGGTGGGAGAAGTGTTGATCAGAGTTCGCGGCGGCGGAAGCGATCGCAAAGGCGGCGGCGCGATTCTGTTGGCCGGAATCTTCATCCTTTTGGTCGGCTACCCCCTGCTGACGCTGATAAAACTGGCGTTATCACGCAAGCGCGAGTACCTGGCTGACGCCAGCGGAGCCCTGCTGACGCGCGATCCGCACTCTTTGGCCAATGCTCTGGAAAAAATAGCGGTTGATCCGCGCATTGAATCCGCCGACAGCATGAAGGCCGCCGCCCACCTGTTTATCGATGATCCCAGCGTGGAACCGGGAATGCGCCAAAAAGATCAAAAACAATCCAAAATCTCCTGGTTCGCCCAGTTTATTTCCACTCATCCGCCGATTCAGGAGCGAATAAAAAAACTGCGAGAAGAAGTATAAACCTCATCAAATGGGAAAAGGGATTCTGATCATAGCCAACCTCTTTCCTCTCTTAGGAGCCTTCTATTGGAACTGGCAAACCTACGACATCATGCTCCTGTACTGGATAGAAACCGGAGTCATCGGCCTTTTTGCTGGACTAAAAATTCCGGTCGCATCATGGAGCTTCCTTCATGATCTGGCACAATGGACCGAAAAAGACCTCCAAAATCCCCTCATTCAGGAAAGAAAAGCAAGAAGCAGTCTTCTCGGTCACCACAACAGATCCTGGCTTCAAAAAAATCCCAAAATGGTGATCATCAGTACCATAACAACATCTCTCGTGTTAGGAGTGTGCATCGGGACACTTCTGATGCCTTTCATGGCCGCAATGCTGATCTTGATTCAGGCCGTGTTCCTCTATCAAACAAGCCTGTCAGATGCCTTTAGCTCACCTTTCCCTGAAGTCAAAACCATAATTTCACAGCTCATACCCATATCCGGTGCGATAGCCATGCTCTGTATAAGCTATGCCTTTGAATACCTCACCAGATTTCTCGTTCTCCAGGAATACAAAACTCAAGGAATAAATCGAGTGCTCCTCGCGCCTCTCACAAGAATTGTCATTCTCCAGCTGACCACCTTCAGCTGCGCGCTGCTCTTTTGGGTGTTTTACCGAGAAATGCTGGGACTCGTAATACTGGTACTCATAAAGACCTTCGCGGATCTCTTGTTCTTTCAATTTCTGTCATATCCGATCCATCAGGAACCAAGAAGCCAAACGCTCACGAGAGCAAGCAAGTAGGCTACAAACACCCACAAGCTTCGCCGCTGCAGAAATTTGAGCATAAAGTGAATAGCCCCGGCACTGACGACCGCACTGCTTACAAATCCGACCACAAGCACCTCAAACCCCACTCCTTCGGAACCCTGTTCGAGAATATCTTTGAGCAAAAATACCACTGCTCCCAAAATAGCCGGTACGGCCATAAGAAAGGAAAACCGTGCGGCTTTTTCTCGGGAAAGCCCCATGATCATACCTCCCACAATAGTTGAACCGGAACGGCTAACGCCCGGAGCCAGCGAAAGAATCTGAAAAAGACCCATCACAAGCGCGGTTCGTAAGGAAAGCCATGTGTTCTTTCGGTAACGCCCCAACAGCTCAGCTGTGGCCAACAAGCAGGCCGTCAGTCCCAAAAAACCCACGACTATGGCTTCTCCCCGAAAAACGGTTTCAAGTGAACCCTTTGCAAAGGGGGCTATCAAAACTACGGGAAGAGTCGCCACTATCAAGGCCAAGAGTAAGTGGTGGCAGGAAATGGAAAGATCAGAAAAAGGCTTTCCAATACCCTGGAGAAACATTCCCCAGAGATCCTTCCGAAAATAGATGACTAAAGCACATAATGTCCCGGCATGGACAACAACATCGAAAGACAGCAGTTCCTGCACCTCTAGACCAAACCAGGTTTCCGCCAGCACCAGGTGTCCGGAACTGCTGACCGGCAGGAATTCGGTAATGCCCTGGAGAATGCCTAAAGCAAGTGCTTGCCAAGAGTCCATGAATTGAAAACAATCAGGGATAGTGTATCGAAAAAAAGGTTATAATCATAAGGACAATATATTCTCTTCATTTCCAAGTTCATTTTTCCATTTTTAATTTTGAATTTCTCATTTTTCCTCCCCCATGCACCGCTTCTTTGTCTCGCCAACGGCAATTTACGCTGACGTTTTCCGCAGTACGGAGAAAGACCTCTGTCATCAGCTCGGCAGGGTTTTGAAAATACGAGTGGGACAGCAGGCTGTCCTTTGCGACAATTCTGAGCACGAATATCTGGTGGAATTTACCGGCATCGGTAAGACTAGTGTGGAAGCGAAAGTGCTGAAAAAAACTCACAAACCAGACATGGGTTCACAGCGGCCGGTGCATTTGTACTGCGCGCTGCTGAAAAATCAGAATCGCTGGGAAGACATGCTGGAAAAATGCACCGAGCTGGGCGTGGCCAGCTTCACCCCGCTCGTTACCGAGCGGACAGAGGCGCAAGCGCTCAGGAAACCTGAGCGACTACACAGGATCATTCAAGAGGCGGCCGAGTTATCCGGCCGCACTTTGCTGCCGATTCTGAATGAGCCCTTACAGTTCTCCGAACTGCTAAAAAATGCACCTAAGGGAAATAACCTCATTCCAACCCTCTTGCCACAGGCAGCGAAGCTCCTCACTCCTCATTCCTCACTCCCAACTCCTCACTCCCAACTCCTCACTCCTCACTCCCAACTCCTGACTAACTTATTCATCGGTCCCGTCGGCGACTTTACAGGAGCCGAAATAGAACAGGCCATCCAGAAAAACTTCCAGCCGGTTTCCCTGGGCTCGCAAGTCTTGCGAACCGAGACCGCGGCGATAATCGCCAGCGGTTTTATTCTTATTTCTTGAACATCTCCAGCAGCTCCCTCCCCTGTTCTTCCGCCACCTGCTGCAAGCAGGCCATGCGAGCATAGCGAGCTAAACTTTCATCAGAAAACTGCTGAGCGATCCTATCGCAGTCATTTTGCTGAACGGTATCAGGGAGATCTTCTTGCAAATAACCGCTCAACCACACCGCAAAAGAGATCGATAACGATATGACAAGCGATAAGAGAAAAAGTCTTTTCATAGCAAAATTGTTTTTATCCTAACTCTCAACTCCGCCTGCCCGCCTGCCTGCCGGCCTGCCCGCCGTGGAGGGTAGGCATGGCCGTGGCGGGAACTCCAAACTCCGAACTCCAAACTCCGAACTAGCTACCCCAACTCTCCAAAAAACGCCTTCTCCAGCACATCGCTATCGCGCAGCTTCTCCACCGGCCCCTCCAGCATGATCTTGCCTGCCACCAGAATGTAACCGCGGTGAGCGATTTGCAAGAGGGTCTTCAGATTGTGCTCGACAACGACCACCGCCGTTCCGAACACCTGGTTGATCTCTTTGATCTTGTCAAACACCTCCTGAACGATCTTGGGAGCCAAGCCGATGGAAGGCTCGTCCAGCATCAGCAACCGCGGTGAGGTCATCAGGGCGCGGGCCAGGGCAAGAATTTGCCGCTCACCACCGCTCATGGCGAAGGCGCTTTGTTGACGCTTGCGCGCCAGCATTGGGAAGAACTGAAAAACCTCTTCCAATCGCTCCTCCACCTTCAATTGTTCTTCCTCGTGAAAAGCCCCCATCAGCAGATTTTCTTCGATACTCATATTGCTAAAAATGGTATTCCCCTGGGGCACAAAGGAAACTCCCCCCTCCACCATTTTGTGTGGCCTGGGATGCAAGCGTTTGCCGTTCAGCTCCACTTCCCCATGCGTGTGGGGAACCAGGCCAAACAGAGCCCTGAGCACGGTCGACTTCCCGGCCCCATTAGGTCCCATCAGAATGACGATCTCACCGTCTTTGACGTGGAAGTTGACTTCATGCACGACCTTATTCTGACCATAAGATACCGATAATTGCTGTGCTTCTAATAAATTCATAAGATGGCCTTAAAACTCCCGACTAATTACCGAGATAAGCTTCTATCACTTTTTTATTTTTCCTCACCTCCGCAAATGTCCCCTCCGCGATCTTTTCGCCAAAGTCGAGTACGATCACTCGATCACAGACCTCTTCGATTAGCTTCATATTGTGTTCGACGAGTACGATTGTTTTACCTTTTTTTACGAGCTCGTAGATGAGGCTCTGAATCACCTTGATCATTTCCGGATACAGACCGGAAAAAGGCTCGTCCAGAAAGATCAGCTCGGCTTCGCTCATCATCACTTTTAGGATTTCGACGAGTTTAGTCTGGCCGTAGGACAGCTCCTTCGCCAAACTATTGGCTTTACCCTCCAGTCCCACTCTACCAAGAAGTTCGAGGGCCTTAGCCCCGGCCTCGGCCTTGCGCTGTCTGGTCTGAGCGGAGCGGAAGAAGACCTGAGCCAGAGAAATATCCCGCAGCAGTGGCGAAGCGGAAATCAGGTTCTCCAACACGGTAATCTGGGACAGGATGACCGAATCTTGAAAAGTTCGCATCAAGCCTAAGCGGCTGACCTGGTCTGGGCTGGCCCCAAGGATTTCTTGACCACGCAGTTTGACCGAGCCGGAGGCGAAAGGGATCAGGCCGGTGACGACGTTGAACACCGTGGATTTGCCGGCTCCATTCGGCCCAATCAGGCCGGTGATTTTACCCTCCTGAATCTCCAGCGATAACTGCTGAAGAATTTTTAGACCACCCAGCGACAAGTGAACTTGATATAATTGAAGCATAGAAACTACGAGCTATGAACTCCGAACTCCCAACTCCGAACTATATCTTATATGTTCCGAATAATCCCACCGGCCGATAGTACATCAGCAGAATAAGGATCAAGCCATACGAGATCTGCTGACTCTCCGCCAAGATGCTATTGGGCAGGCCCAGAAAGCGCAGCAGTTCCGGCAAGACGATGAGAAGAGTCGCCCCCGCAATCGAACCCTTGAGGGAAGCCAGACCGCCTAAAATCGCCATGATCAGCAGCAGCACCGACAGGTGATAATTGAACAGCGTCGGATCGATGGTGGAAATATAACTGGCCAGAAACAGCCCGGCGATGCCGGTAATCACTCCGCTCAGGACAAACACGCTGCGGCGATAAGAATCGGTACAGTGACCAGCGATCTGGGTCACTTTTTGGTTTTCCCGAGTAGCGCGAATCACCACTCCGTAGGAAGACTGCAAGATTTTATGGAGTCCCCACAGCGTGATCAGAATAAGCGCCAGTAAAATGGCCAGAAAAATGATCTTGGTATTATCGAGCAGGTTTACCAGTTCCGGCCCGGGAATGGCCTTGAGTCCCAGGGCTCCGTTTGTCAGCCCCCTCCAGTTGAGGAAGAGGTTGAAAGCGATGAAGGAAAAGCCAAAGGAAACCAGTACGAAACTGTCGCCCTTGAGCTTGAGCAGTGGAAAGGACAGCAGCCAGGCTGCCAGACCTGTCGCCGCTCCGGCGGCAAGGAAGGCCACCGGAAAGGGCACCCCATACCATTTGAGTAAGATCGCTCCGGCGTAGGCACCGATACCCATAAAGGCGCCATGATTGATGGAAATCAAACCGGTATAACCGGAAGCGTAGTTCTGCCCCAGCACGGCTAGAGAGTAGATCGAGGACAGGATGGCGATGTGGAGGAGATAATCCATGAAACAAACTCTTACAAACTATAGACACCCTGCCGGCAGGCAGGCGAACTCCTGACTCCCAACTCCGAACTCCTAATTCACCGATACTAATCGTTTCTTTGCGAAGAGTCCTTCCGGACGTACGAGTAAAAACACGGCCAAAAGAGTAAAGGCCACCGTGTCCTGCCATTGGCCACCCAGGAAGTAGATACCGAGATTTTCGGCCACACCCAGGAGCAGCCCGCCGAGAAGGGCTCCGCGTATGGAACCCAGACCGCCGATGATGGCGGCGATGATGGCCTTGATCACCAGAGTCACTCCGTGTGTGGGGCGAATGCCGATTTCCAGAGCAATGAGAGTGGCGCTGATGGCGCTGATGAAAGTCCCGATCACATAAACCGCCAGAATGATCTGTTCTGTTTTTAAACCCAGCACCTTGGTCAGCTCTTGATTGTCCCCGATCGCCCGAATGGCCATCCCATACCTGGTCTTTTTGAGAAACAATTCCAAAATCAACATCATCAGCAAAGCTACCGCACCAATCATCAGCTGATTAGGGGTGATGATGAGACCGAAGAGGTTATAGCCGGGCAAAATCCTGTCGCTGATAGACAAAGCCCTGGTGGTGTTTTGCCAGATCAGGGCGGAGATATTTTGCAGAATAATGAGCAGGCCGAACGAAGCCACTAAAATCACGAGGCTGGAACCGCCCCGCCTCACCATCGGCTTGAACAGAATGGAGCTGGACAGCATGCCGATCAAAACTGCCACTAGCGCCCCAGCCAACATGGCGATGACGTAGTTCAACGACCAGCTATTCATCAGGGTATACGCCACGTAGGCTCCGATCACCGCCACCATACCGTAGGCCAGGTTGAAGTAGCGAACCGTGGAATAGATAAGGGAAAAGCCTATTCCCATCAGGGCATAGGCTGATCCAACGATGAGTCCGTTAAGAATGATTTGCATAGATTTACGGTTCTTCTCGCAGCAGTTCAAACACGATCCTGCCGGTGGCTGGGTCTTCTACACCCACTTTGACCGAGCCGGCCTGGGAATTATTTTCACCGTATTCATCGAATTCAATCGGACCGCCCAGACCTTCGCGGCCAGGCATATCGTACAACCACTGCTTGATGGCGTCAGAATCGTAGCCGACCGCCTCGATGGCATCGGCCAAAACATGAGCAGCATCGTAGGATTTAAGCGAGAAAATCACCGGAGCCTGGAAGTTTCCAAAGACCTTTTTAAATTCTTTGACTTCGGCCCTGCTGTCATCTTCGGCCACGATCACCATTTTGACGCCCTTGGCGGCATTCTTGGCGTGCTGCTCAAAGTCATCGCCCGCCAAAGTATCCGTGCCATAAATTTGAGCCGTGATTCCCAGTTCAGCCGCCTGCTTGACCAAAATTCCGCTCTTCACCGGTGTTTGCATAATGCTGAGGAGCACATCGGCTTTGGCGTTCTGAACCTTTTGCAAAATGGTTTTGAAATCAGCGGTATTCGGCTGCACAATTTCGTCCACCACCGGCGTCACTTCCTGCGCCTGGACCAGATAATGTAACACCGAGTCGTGATAAGCCTCGGCATAGTCGGTGCTCTCGGTAATAATCGCAATCCTCTCGTACTTGAGGGCTTCTTCAGCCAAGGTCTGACCAACAATGGCGTCGGAAGGGTACATGCGGAAGACGTAGTCTCCCGCGTCTCGCACCTCCGGACTGGAAGACACCGGAGAAATCAAGATAACCTTATGTTGCTCGGTCACCGGAGCCGCGCCCAGGGTTTCGCTGCTGCACTGTCCGCCGATAATGACTTTGACCTGGTCGATATTGACCAGCTTGGTGGCCGCGCTGGCGGCCGACTGACTATTGCAAATCGCGTCTTCGTAAATCAGCTCAACTTTTTTGCCCTGAATCGTCGGGTGCTCTTGAAAATACAGGTCGATACCCTTCTTCGTATCGTGGCCATAGGAACCGGCGTCACCGGTCATGGGTCCGATGTAACCGATTTTAATCACATCGCTCTCCCCTTGTTCGCCACCACTGCAAGCAGCCAGGCTGAGGACAAGCAGAGGAAGAAGAAACTTTTTCATAAAAAATTTAAAATAACAAAATTACTGAGCAATAAAAGGAGTCAGTTTCCCATCGCGAACGACCTGAAGCGATGGCTTAATGGTGGAATCGCCGTTTTCATCGAAGGCGATGTCTCCCGACAGGCCATCGTAAGCGGACATGGACCCGAGGTAAGCAGACAAAGCGTCGGCATCCGTGCCCACCGCCTCCATGGCTTGCTGGAGTATGCCCAGCAGATCCCATTCGAGCAGATGATAGACCTCGAAAGAAATGGAACCATGCTTGGCCACGTAAGCGGCGGACCGGTCGCGGACCCTGTCATCGCCGTGATTCACACTGGTCACTACCAGCATTTGCCCCTCAGCCGCGTCTTGGGCGGTTTTGTAGAAGTCATCACCATCGGTGGCATCAGCGGAAAAGGTGGGGAGAGTTATACCCAATTCTTTTTTTTGCTTGGCCACAAAGCCGGCGGAGACAGGGGTCTGATTGAAGTGGACGATAGCCTGAGCATCGCTGACCTTCACCTTTTGCAGAATGGTTTTGTAATCGGTGGCGTCCGGATTGTAATTTTCCTCCAGGACGATTTCGCCGGAGTAGATCGATTTAAACTGATCGCTATAAGCAGTGGCAAAATCGGTATTCTCGGTAATGACCGCCACCTTTTCAAAACCCTGATTCGCCGCGGCCTTTGCCATTTCTTGGCCACCTAAGACATCGGAAGGAGCATTGCGGAAGAAGTAGGGGCTAATTCCGGTCAATTCCGGACTGGTATTGGTGGGCGAAAGTACCAACACCTTAGCCTTCTCCGCTATCGGCACAATGGCCAGGCCTTCGCCGCTGCAGCCGCCGGAAATAATGACATGAACCTTGTTGGTATTGATCAGCTTGGTGGCCGCGCTGGCGGCATCCTGTCCACTGCACTTGCCGTCTTCCAAAAAGACTTCGACCTTTTTGCCAGCCCACTCGGGATGGATTTCCACAAAGTCGGTAAGGGTTTGAGAGCTCATTTCCCCGATCGAAGCCCCATCGCCGGTCAATGGCCCCACGTAACCGATTCGAATCGTGTCTGCCAACCCATCCCCACCGCATCCGGCGAGGAGAAAAAGTGCGAAAAGAGGCAACAAGAACAACTTTTTCATGGAAAAAATTTATGAAACAGAAACAGTTGAAAGTCTATCATTCCAGACCCCTTATGCAAGAGGGGTCTTAATTGATTGTGATTCAGAAGAGCTGGAAAAATTTTTGAAGCGAGGACTCGCAAAAGAAGGAGATATTGAAACGGAAAAACGATGCGGTTCCTTCCGCCCGCCTGCCATTCCATTTTCCCAGGCAGATCTAAACCTATTTAGTTCGCGCGGGCACCCGGCGGGCAGGCAGCAAGAAAATTCTTTTGTCTTTTGAATCAACGTTCCTCCAACCGTTTTTGCATCTCCCCCCGCTTCTTGAGCACCACCTTTTGCCCTTTCTTGGCAATCCAGCCCTTTTTGACCATTTTTGACACCTCTCGAGACAGCACCTCCCGAGCCGTACCGATCTGCTCAGCGATAGTGGACAGAGTATCGGGAAGTTGGACTTCGTCGGACTCGACCAGAGCAGACAAATCAAACAGGTAAGAAATAAAGCGCTGATCGACAAAGTAGACCGTCATACTGGTCATCGCCTCCCCATATTTGCGGATGCGCCGCACCAGGCCGTCGACAATGAATCGGGCCAATTCATAATATTGCTGCATAAGAGCCGTGAAGTCTTCTTTCGAGATTGTGAAGACTCTGGCTGGGCCCACGCACTCGGCAGCTACGAACATGGGCTTGTCATCGAAGAGGCTCACCAAAGCAAAGGTATCACCTGGTTGAACGGTGCGGAGAATTCGCTTTTGTCCGCCCTTGCTCACCTTATGAATGTGAATGCGCCCTTCCACCAGCATGTAAAAATCCGTGTCGGCATCACCGATACTGAAGACCAACGCTCCCTTGCGGTACTCCACCACTTTTCCCACCTCCAGCATGGCCTTGCGCAGGTCTGGAGAAAAACGCTTGAAAAAATGATGATCGGAAAGGTTGCTATTCATGTCAGCATTGTAGCTTATTTTCATTTTCTGGGAGGCGAAAGATCCGCCTGGCATTTGCGTCCGTAGCGCCTACCAAATCCTCGTATCGCATCTGCCGCAGATCCGCCACGAACTGAGCAGTCTCGACAACATAAGCCGGTTCATTTCTC
>JAUYKR010000077.1 GCA_030699855.1 bacterium | reverse complement strand
GCGACTCAAAATCGCGTTCCCTCGGGATTGTGGGTTCGAGTCCCACCTTGGGCACCATTGGAAAATAAGGACAAGAAGACTATACTGGGAGCGGTTGACCCTCTGTTTTTGAATGCTCATGAAATTCTTTGAACGCCTGCTGTTTGGCTCCCACCTCAGCGAGGATGAAGTATTGTTTTGCACTATCCACCGGCACTGGAGCTTGATAGCCGGTGACATGATAAAGATCGCTCTTTTTGGCTACATACTCCCCATTTTGATAGTTTTGTATGTTGTGGGCCCCAGCAGCCCTCTCAGCTACTTTTTTTATGCCTGGATCGTGCTGAGCTTTCTCCTCACCCTGTATACCTGGTTTAACTGGTACGGAGATGCCATTCTTTGCACGAATCATGGTGTTATCAATGTCACCTGGGATGGGTTTCTGGATCAGAGTTCAATCCTGGTCGAGTACCGCAACATCGAGTCGGTCAGCTATCGCCGCACAGGGGTGAGGGAAACATTCCTGAATTGTGGAGAGGTATCATTGGTCAGGGCTTCGGGAATGGACATCACCATAGCCGATATCGATCAGCCGCAGCGGGCGGCAAAGTTGATCGCGAAGTATAAGGATGAAATCCTGAATCCCCCCGGGGTAACAGACCGTGATGTCCTGAACAAATTTGCCAAGACTGTAGCGGAAAATATTGTTATCAATACCTAAATGTCTGCTGAGATCATCGTGGCGCTACTCATAGGAATAACAATTCTGCTGGGGCTCTATGTGCTCCTCTACAAAAAGAAAAGGCTTTCCCGTGGGAAGATCAAGGAAATTCAAAAACTGTGGAAAGAGGTGGAAAACGAAGCGGTGAGTCAACCTGAACAGGCGATTATGAAGGCGGACAAGCTGCTCGATCACGCCCTAAAGCTGGCTGGCTTCAAGGGAAATTTGGGAGAAAAACTACAGGGAGCTCGCCAGGTGTTTTCCGACAATAACGCGGTTTGGAGTGCTCACAAGCTCAGAAATCAAATCGCTCATGAGATTGGCATCAAGGCAACTTCATACCAAGCGAAAGGGGCATTAAATGGATTTAAAAGAGCCTTATCTGATCTTGGCATACCATTATGAAGGTACGGATACTCGCCTTCGGAAAAATAAAGATGACTACTATGAGCCATCAGCTGCTGCGACCAGTTTTGCTTGAACAACTCTATAGAATCTTTACTATTCAGCGTGGAATGAAATACCATAAGTAACCCTTATGTTTAAACTGAAACTTGTCCTGGAAGACGGGAGCGAATTCCACGGAAATTCTTTCGGAAAGCTGAAAGAATCCGCTGGGGAGGTGGTGTTTACGACGGGCATGGTCGGTTACCCTCAATCGCTTACGGATCCCAGTTATAGGGGGCAAATCCTGGTCCTCACCTATCCCCTGCAGGGGAACTACGGGGTCACAAATATGGAAAAGGATCAGGGGGTAGTGCGGGGTTTTGAATCGGATCGGATCCACTTGAGTGGCGTCATTGTTTCCGAGTATAGCGACACCTATTCGCACTGGACTGCCGCAAAAAGCTTGGGAGAGTGGCTGGAAGAGCAGGATGTTCCGGCCATTACCGGCATTGATACCAGGGCTCTGACCAAGCGATTGCGGGAAAAGGGGGCGATGTTGGGAAAAATAGTGGCCCTGGCCAACGATAGAAAGGGAGATTTTGACGATCCGAATGTCAGAAACCTTGTGGCCGAGGTTTCCTGCAAGGAACCGATTGTGTATCCAGCCGGGAAGAAGACGGTTATTCTCGTCGATTGCGGGGTGAAGGAGAATATTATTCGCTCTTTGCTGAAGAGGAAGATCACTGTCATTCGCGTGCCCTGGGACTACGACTTCTTCGCGAATCCGGATATGAAAAAATACCACGGGCTTCTGTTTTCTAACGGCCCGGGCGATCCAAAGATCGTCAAGAAGACGATTGAGCTGATGGAACACGCTTTGGAGCATCAAAATAAGCCCATTCTTGGCATTTGCCTGGGGACCCAAATCATGGGCCTGGCCGCCGGTGGAATGACGTATAAGATGAAATTTGGGAATCGTTCCCAGAATCAACCGGTTATGGACCTGGATACCAAGAAGTGTTACATCACCACCCAGAATCACGGTTTCGCCATTCGCCCCAAGTCCCTGCCGAAGGCTTACAGAGTATGGTTTCAGAACCTGAATGACGACAGCGTGGAGGGCATCCACCACGTCAGTAAACCCTTCTATTCGGTTCAATTTCACCCGGAGGCCGTACCGGGCCCGGAGGATACAGAATGGATCTTCGATAAGTTTGCTTCGGATCTCTAGCGATGCTGATATGCGAATACTTTTCGTGATTCTTGCATTAGTTCTTATTCTTAGCAGTGCCGGCTGTTCCGACTTTTCTGCTAACCTGGTTGGATCATCTGGGCAGGCCAGAATGCTTGCTTTTGGGGACCTTATGCTCGGACGCGATGTGGCGCGACTGATGGAACTGAATGGTGAGGACTATCCTTTTCAAAAAATCTTTGGTTCGGATGGCATAGATGCTCAAGACTTTGATCTGGTCATGGCAAATTTAGAAGGGCCGTTGCTGAAAGCCAAGAAGAGGCGGGATTTGACCCCTATTTTTGCCTTTGATCCCGATCTGGTTCCAGCCCTTCTGAAAAAATATGGATTTAATCTTGTCAGCTTAGCTAATAATCACACCTGGGATCATAGTGCTCAAGGGTGGGAGTCAACTTTGGAGAGCCTTCATCGATTCGGCATCTCCACGGTGGGAAACCCCATGAATATGTTTGAGTATGATGTGTATGAAACACAGCTGAATGATGTCCGATTGGGGTTTATTGGCATCAATGAGGTGAACTTTCCGGTTGATTGGGAAGAAGCTAAGCGAAAAGTGAAGGAGCTAAAGGAACGGAATGACTTCGTGATTTTAGTCATTCACTGGGGTGACGAATATAAAACTATTGCGAATTTTAAGCAGCGCGACAAGGGCCATGGGATGGTTGATGCCGGAGTGGATCTGATCATCGGTCATCATCCCCATGTGGTTCAAGATCATGAGGTGTTTTTGGGCAAAAATATTTACTACTCCCTCGGAAATTTCGTTTTTGACCAGTACTGGAGCAAAGCCGTCCAAAGCGGTCTTGCGCTAGATATTCTCTTCCAGAAAGGCGGTGATATCCTTGTTCAGGAAATTCCCTTTCGGATTCAGAGGGGACAACCGTCTCTTCAGTGATGACTTGAAATTTCTTCTTCGCTTGCTATAGTGAGCCAGCCCCTGCACGTGTCGTATAATGGCTATTACCACAGCCTTCCAAGCTGTTGATATGGGTTCGATTCCCATCACGTGCTCCACCCGAAAACTTCAATTTTTTCACCGAAGACCGTAATAATATAAGGACTTGAACGTCTTATGGTTTAGTGATATAAGTGCTTGAAGGTCTGAATTTTTGATTACGCTCTAGAATTTACTTACTTGAAAGAAAACATCATGCAAGCACAAAAAACAATATTGGTGGTGGAAGACGAGAGAAGCCTTCGAGAGGCCATTGTAGACATTCTTTGCCTTAAGAACTTCCTACCTCTTGTGGCGAAAAATGGAAGAGATGGGGTGAAGTTAGCTCTCGCGAAACATCCGGATCTTATCTTGCTGGATCTGATCATGCCGGAAATGGACGGTATGGCTGCGCTTAAGAAAATTAGAGAAGACGCATGGGGAGCAACCGCTCCGATTATCATTCTGACAAACTTAAGCGCGATTAATGGAAATCTTGCGGCTGATGCTTTGGCCCATAGGCCAACATATTACTTAATCAAGTCTGATTGGAAACTCCATGATATTGTAAAAAAGATTGAAAGCATTTTGGCATCGTAAGAACATCATTATGAGAAAAAATACTGCTATCTCCACATCCGACGAAATCATTCTCAAGCTGAAGCTTTTGGCCAGAGAGAAGGAAGCCGTGAGGCGCAAGCTCGCGGTAACGGCGAAGAAACTTGCAATGACAGCTACCAGGCTTGCGATAACCGCCAAGGAGAAGGAGGGTGTGAGGCGCAAGCTCGCGGTAACGGCTGCAAAACTTAAAACGTCTTATGAAACACTCGAGAAAAAGGTTCTTGATCGAACTAAAAGTCTTGAAATGTCTCGGGTGAAAGAAGAAGCGATCTTACTCTCAATTGGCGACGGACTCCTGGTCACTGATGAAAAGGGAAACATTATCATTATCAATGCGACAGCTGAGAGGCTCTTCGGTAAAAAAAGCAAAGACGTTGTGGGGAAGATGTTTTCTAAAGTAATTCCCCTGGAGAACGAGAAGGGAATGGCTATCTCATTTGAAAAGAATCATGTCATCACGGCTCCCACCACCAGCTCACCCACCGCAAATCCCAGTTACTTCTTTATGCGGGAGGATAAAACAAGATTTCCCATGGCCATTATGGCAACGCCTGTTGTTTTAAATGGAATGGTTATAGGTGGCATTAAGATTTTTCGAGACATCACGCATGAGCGGGAGATCGATAAAGCCAAAACCGAATTTGTCTCATTGGCCAGCCATCAGCTCCGCACTCCGCTTTCTACAGTAAACTGGTACGCGGAGATGCTGCTGGCAGGAGATGTGGGAGTGTTAAATGAGAAACAAAAAAAATACCTAGATGAGGTTTATCGCAGTAATCAGCGAATGGTTGAGCTGGTGAACGCCCTTCTGGATGTCGCCTCTCTTGAGGTTGGAACATTTTTGATTGAGCCGGAGCCAACTGACATTTGCAAGCTGACGCAAAGCGTCATAGATGAACAGAGGCCTCAAATTGATGCCAAAAATCTGACGTTTTCTTTTTTGTGCGGTAAGGACGTTTCATCGATGCAGGCTGACCCCAAACTTCTTCGAATGGTGATGCAGAATATTTTGTCAAACGCCGTGAAGTATACCCCTGAAGGAGGGAATATTGCTCTTTCAATCGACTTGGCGGGTAAGAAGAATCTTCTACTCAAGATTACTGACACGGGCTACGGCATTCCGAAAAATCAGCAGAATAAAATATTCACAAAGCTCTTCCGGGCTGATAATGTGAGGGATAAAGATACCGATGGAACCGGCCTCGGGCTCTACATTGTTAAATCCATCGTCGAAAATTGTGGCGGGAAAATATGGTTTAAATCCCCATACGGGAACGTAAAGTGTGGCACTACTTTCTATGTAGAATTGCCTCTGGATGGCCTAAAAAAGTCTACTCAATAATATCTCACTCATTATTATGATCAGAAAGTCTTCAAAGAAAAAAACCATTTTAGTTCTTGAGGATGAGCAGCCACTATTGGCGGCGATTAATGCCAAGCTTGAAAAAAGCGGTTTTGGTGTCATTGCTGCTCGAAGTGTCGAGCAAACATTTAATGCTATGCCAAAGAAAAATGGATCGGTCGTTTTCTCGGTCGCAAGTATCACCTTGGCCATTCAATATCTTGAAAGTCTGGAAAAGGTCGACGCCATCTGGCTTGATCATCATCTTTTGGGGGAGGAAGACGGTCTTGATTTTGTGAAAAAATTCAAAGCAAATGGAGGACGATGGGGGAAGATTCCCATCTTTGTGGTCTCGAATGCCGCGAGTCCTAAAACCATAAAATCCTATATTGCAAATGGGGTAAGCAAGTACTATGTCAAATCTGACCATCGGCTTGACGAAATCATTCATGAAATAGAATTGGTTTTGAATCACCAGAAAACACAAACATTGGGTTCTGTGAAGTCGAAAACAAGAGAAGGGCAAAAATGACTGTAATAATTTAGCGCCTAAGACGACATCACTAATGAAAGTGTTTTACACTTTCATTTATTTAACCCAGGCATATACTAATGAAAGTATTTTACACCTTCATTTATTTAACCCAGGCATATATGAAAAAGTGTAGAAAAAATGTGATAGGAGCAGCATTGGCAGCTTTCCTTGTGCTTGGATTCACTGGATCAATCACGGCCAACGCGGCAGGCCCCGCAACAGTTGACCTCGGGTCAGCTGGTAATTTCATTATTCTCTCAAAAACAGGAATAACAAATACCGGAAGCAATGGCTCCGCTATAACTGGTGATATTGGCTCTAGTCCTATCACTTCCGCCGCGATGGATAATGTCTTTTGCTCAGAAATAACCGGAACAATATACGGCGTTGATGCGGCATACACCGGTAGCGGTGATCAGACATGTTTTGCCGGTAATCCACCTTTGGCTAACAAAACCTTAGTGGACAATGCCATACTCGACTTGGGAACCGCTTACACTGACGCCGAGGGAAGGGCATTACCAGATAGCACGAATCTGTATGGTGGAAATCTTGGCGGACGAACCTTCGCACCGGGGCTCCACAAATGGACTACTGACGTTACCATACCAACCGATGTCACCCTCTTGGGCGCCGCGGACGATGTTTGGATATTTCAGGTAGCAGGTGATTTAAATATTGCCTCCGGCGCTAGTGTTCCAGCCGGCATCAAGGTACTCCTCTCTGGTGGGGCAGTAGCCTCAAATGTTTTCTGGCAAGTCTCAGGACCAACAGGAGCAACCCTTGGAACATATTCAACATTCAACGGAAATATATTGAGTTCTACGCAGATCATCATGGAAACCGGAGCGGTACTGAATGGTAGGGCATTATCACAAACTCAAGTGACACTCGATGCTAATGCTGTCTCACCCTCTGCCATCGCTGACCCCGATGCTCCTGCGGACCCAGATGCTCCTGCTGACCCAGACGCTCCTGTTGACCCAGACGCTCCTGTTGTCACCCCATCCACATCTGGAGGAGCGCGACGTACCGGAACAATTAATGTCGTCAAAACCATCATCAATGACAATGGTGGAACCAAAACAATCGCCGACTTTCAACTGTTCGTGGACGGAAAACCAGTGAGATCTGGCGTGACCAATAGCTTCCACGCCCCAGTAAATGCGTATGCCGTGACTGAAACGGAAGACCCCAACTACACCAGGACATTCTCCGGAGATTGTGATATCAATGGTTTTGTAAGCCTTGGTCCAAGTGACCGTTTGTTTTGCATCATCACCAATGATGATATAGGAACGCCCGTAGCCATCCCGCCGGTTCCACCTCTCATCGACGTGGTGAAAGTGCCGTACCCCCTGGCTCTTCCGGATGGTCCGGGTCGAGTCAGATACACCTACACGCTTCGCAACATCGGGACGGTTCCGGTAACCAACGTAACAATGGTTGGAGATACCTGCAGCCCTATCATTTTTATTTCCGGCGACACGAATGGTGATGACAAGCTTGATGTGAATGAAACATGGACACATCGCTGCTCCACAAGGCTCATGGAAACTCATACCAACACCGTCGTAACAACCGGGTGGGCTAATGGCCTCAGCGCGATTGATATTACGAGTGCCCATGTTGTTGTTGGCCTTCCGATAGTACCGCCACTGATTCACGTGATAACAGTTCCAAGCCCGCAGACTCTGCCAGCTGGAGGCGGCATGGTCACCTACACCGGGAAAGTTACTAATCCGGGAACTGTTGCATTAAGCAATGTTCACCTTACTGATGATAAGTGCGAACCCATGGAGTATGTTTCCGGCGATACCAATAATGATGTAAAGCTGGATGTCACTGAAACATGGATATACACCTGTCAGTCGAACCTCAACACAACAACGACAAAAACCGCCAAAGCGAGTGCTGAAGCCAATGGTATTAGGACTCAAGATATTGCGATCGCTACTGTCGTAGTGGCCACTGCCGTTCATGGGCAGGCAAACTCGGCTGTAGGCAGTGGTACTGTGTCTGACCCAGCTCCGGGTTTTCCAAATACGGGATTCTCTCCTGAATGGAAAAATTCTTCGTGGAGCATCGTCATACTGGCTGGGATTTTCATGTTCGCTCTAGCCACACTATCAGGAGTACTTAAAAAGTAACTATAGACACCTTATCAACACGAGCGCTGCTAGGAACTGTCATCACGGGCATCGTAATCTCTTCGACACTTGTTTATTCCTCTATCGGTCAAGGCGTTGATACGTCTTCCGGTTGGGGAATCGGAAACGCTTTAACAGTGCCAATTGAAAATGCTACCGCACTTTCAAAGCAGGAGCAGGTGATCCCTGGATTACCGATGCGCCTTAAAATTCCAAAGATTCATGTTGATGCCAACATTGAGTCGGTCGGACTTACTGCCAATGGGGCAATGGATGTATCAAAGGGGCCAAGCAATGCAGCATGGTTTGAACCCGGTCCACGCCCTGGAGAAATTGGAAGTGCGGTTCTTGCCGGACACTATGGGTGGAAAGCGGGATCAGTGTTCGATAATTTGCATAAGTTACGGAAGGGAGATCGATTGCATATTGAAGATGACAAGGGAAGGATCACTTCCTTCATAGTCCGTAAGATCAGAAGATATAGCCCAGAAGCGAATGCCTCGGCCGTATTTAGGTCAAATGACGGTAAATCTCACCTCAACCTCATTACCTGCGAAGGAGTTTGGAATAAAACCTCTAGAAGTTACTCCAAACGGCTTGTAGTATTTGCTGATAAAGAGTAGGCCCATGCTAAAATGATGACATGAAATCAGACCGCTTTTTCATCGTAGCCCTTATTCTTCTGTTGGGAACTGCCTACCTCCTAACCCTCCTTCCCGGGGTGGGCGGCTTTGGCGATACCGCCAAGTTTCAGTTCGTGGGATTCGTATTGGGAACACCTCACGCGACCGGATTTCCGGGTTACATTTTCTTGAATTACTTCTTCACCACGCTCTTTCCTTTCGGAACATTGGCCTATAAAGCCAATCTTCTTTCGGCTCTTTTTTCCGTTCTCTCTGCCATCGTTTTATTCCGAACGTTGAGGTTGCTGGACATCAGCCGCTGGATCACCTGGATCAGCACACTTACTTTTGGTCTCTCGTTTACCTTCTGGTCGCAATCGCTGATGGCGAACGTATATACCCTTCACACTCTGCTCACAATCACGACGATTTTCTTCTTCCTTCATTGGCAGCGGAACGGGAAGGAGCTGAGTTTTTATTGTGGAGTCCTCTTCTATGCCCTTTCCTTTGGCAATCATTTGATGAGCATCACCCTGCTGCCGGCCATCGTTTATCTGGTTTGGATAACAGACCGAAGAGCCTACTGGAACGCGAAGAAGATCGCCTTCATTTTAACTCTTGTTCTTTTGTCAGC
>JAUYKR010000071.1 GCA_030699855.1 bacterium | reverse complement strand
TAATTGGGATCGACATATCTGGATTTCCTGACGGACGTCTGGACCTGGAGGTGACCTTTACCGATCTGGCCGGCAATAGCGATGTGTATCGCTTTTCGCTGCAAAAGGATACGGTAATAAACGCGCCACAGAATGTTTCCTTGGGAGACCTGGCTCCCTCCTCCGCCGACCCCTGGAACGTCATCAGCACCTGGAATCAGACCAATATTAATCCCTTGTTTTCTATCCAGGAGACCGGCCATGCGAATTTCACTCTTCGAAACCCATCGGTCTCAGGAGCGTCCATTCACCAGGGGATCACGGTGTCGTTACCCGGAAACATAACCGTGCCAACGCTCGATGCGACCAGACTTCCGGATGGAACGCTGGAATACCTGGTGACATTTACGGATAGCGCCGGCAACGAATCCCGGTCTGCGACATTTACCGTCCTGAAAGATTCTCGCGCCGTCGTGCCGGCGAACATCTCCGTGAATGGGGGTGCGCCTATCAGCAATCCGGCTCTTGCCCGCGGAGCGCCGGTGACGTTTACGTTGGAAGAGCCCATGGCTCTGTGGACCATTGTTCGCGATCAATCCCAGCGCGAAGTCACCACCTCTTTGATTTACCGTGATCCAAGCTTTGTCGGACGGAGAATCATGCACACGCTTCCGGATGTCAGCAGTCTGCAAAACGGCCCCCTGGAAGTTATTTTGAGATTTACCGACTTGAATGCCAATAGGGCGCCGGAATACCGCACCATCATCCAAAAAAATCTGTAATCTAATTATTCTTTTTTCATGGCCGCCGCTCAGCACATTCTGTGCGAATATCAGCAGGCGGAAGAAAAGGGTGTTGGCCTGCTGCGCCAGCTGAAAACTTTCGCGCCGACAGAGGAGGTGGCCGAGGAAATTGCCGAACAAGTGGAGGATGAGCTGAGGCACACCAGACTGTTTGCCGAACGGCTGAAAGATTTGGATATTGACTGTGAAACCCTCATGGAAGCTCTGGCTGGCATTTATGATTTGGCCCAGGAATGCGTGGACAAAAAAGACTGGGTTCGCTCCATCGCGATTCAGACCGTGATCGAGGAACTGGCCATGGCCACATTTACGAATCAGCTGGGGAAACAGGATGAGGAAACCGAGAGTGTGCTTCGAGAAATCATTGTTGATGAACAGAGGCATCTGGAATTTGGCATGCGGGAGCTCAACAAGGTGAGGCAGGGGAATGAAGAACAGATCAGAGATATTCATTTGAAGGTGGGAAAGATTTTCATTCTGGCGTTTGCGGAAAATCGCCTGCCTCAGTCGATTCGAAACACAGCAAAAAAAGCCCACAAGATGCACCAGCAGCGACTGAGGAAAATTGGAGTGGAGGTGCCTGGAATTGCTGATCTTGCCTGAGTGGAAAAATATTATCCTCCTTCCGCAGGCGCCTCCAGCGCCGACTTGAGCACCTCGGAGAGGACCGGGTGAGACCAAACCACCTCCAGCCAGTCACGAACGGTTAGCTGGTGGGTGACGGCCAGAATGGCCTGATGAGCCAGTTCGGTGGCGTGGTAGCCGATCATGTGGACGCCAAGAATTTTCTGGGTGGCTTTTTCAACGATGATCTTGGCCATCCCTTCACGTTCACCGATGATGACGGCTTTGGCGTTGGCGGCATAATCGCCACGCCGGACTTCGTAATCAATCCCCTTAGCTTTGGTCTGCTCCTCGGTCAAGCCGATACCGGCGACTTCCGGGTGGGAAAAGACGGTGGTCATGATGTGCTCGTAGTGGATCGACCGGTCATTTCCCAGGATGTGTTCGGCTGCCACCTGGCCCTCCCGTTCGGAACCGTAGGCGGTGAGGTTCAGAAAACCGGCATCGCCGGTGACGTAGATGCTGGGAACAGAGGTTTGTAGGTGTTCGTTAAGCTTGATTCTGCGGCCATTGTGCTCGATACCAACGGTTTCGAGTTCTTTCAGGTCATAGTTGGGAGCACGGCCGATCACCACCAGGGCCTTGCTGATGGCCTGAGTCTGCTCCTGGCCATCGGAAGTTTTGAAGATAATCTGAGCTTGGCCATCTTTGTCCGCGCAGGAGAGTACTTCTGCCCCCAGATGGATAATGCATCCCTTCTTTTCAAAAGCTTTTTTGAGGTTGGCGGAAATCTCCCGATCCTGACTGGGGAGCAGCGCTTCCTGTTTTTCGACAATCGTCACCTCCGTGCCCAGGGCCAAAAAGACCGAAGCCATTTCTACTCCGGTCACACCGCCGCCAATGATGGCGAGACTTTGGGGAACGCCAGGAATATCGAGAATTTCCGTGCTGGAGATGACGTGTTCTCCCCGTACGATCGTGGGCAAAAACAACGACTTGCTGCCGGGAGCGAAGACAATATGCTCAGCTGTCAGTTTTTTTTGGCCTTCCGCTCCGGCGAGAGTAACTTCGTTCGGACCGGTAATTTTGGCCTCGGCGGTGATGATGGCGACACCGGCATGCTCGATTTCCTTGGTCAGACCCATGCCAAGAACCTTGACGTTGGTCTCCTTCCGCTTCTGGACCTGATCCCACAGCACTTTCGGCTCGGCCACTTCGATCCCGTGGCGCTTGGCCTTTTTTATACAGTCGAGCAACTCCACCATGTACAGGTAGGTTTTGGAAGGGATGCAGCCGCGATTCAAACACACCCCGCCGATGGCGGTTTTTTCAATCAGGCCCACTTTTTTACCGGCCCTCCCTAACTTTAAAGCGCAACTGGTTCCGGCAGGTCCGGCGCCGATGATGAGAGTGTGATAATCAAACATAGGTAAAGAGGCTATCAAACACTCGTGAAAAGCGATCGCTGTCCACTTCGCAAGGGTGGTTATACAATTCCTCTGCGCCCGCTCGTTCGTTGTAATAGGGCCGATTGCAGTCGCTACAGCCGGAGGTTTCGAAGGCATTGGAGTCCTGAAGAATTCCGATCAGGTCGGCATCGCTCATACCAAAACTGATGACCCGACCGCGTTCATCGTATTCGAGTTGGGGACCGAGGCCATTGCGGATGAGGTGAAGCGCCGCCTGAACGCGGCGGTAGGAGGAAATATCCGGGGTTTTATCAAATTCCATCTTGGCGCCTTTGACAGGCGTGAAGGCGAACAAGGCAATAATGATCCGATGCGCCTGAAGTTCGCACATGAGTTCGATGGCCTGCCGTTCGCTTTCGCCCATACCGATGATCAGGTGAGTGGCGATCTTTCCCGGATAACGGTCGGCGATATCGAGGATGAATTGCTTGTGCCTTTCAAATCGTCCACCTTTGATCTTGCTGAACTGGACGGGGTCAATGGCATCGATGCTGAGGCCCACCTCATCGGCTCCCGCCTGAAACAGAGCGTCGATGACGGTAGGGGAATGGGTGCGCACGGTCATGGCGATTTTGGTACCCGGATTGGTCTGGCGAAGCTTGCGAGTGATCTCGGGCAGCCGCTCAAAAATATCCGGAGTGTTGACCACCTGCATGCAGACCCGTTTGTACTGCTGGGCCTGAGTTTGGAGGGAGTTGAGGATGGCCTCCCACTTGAACTGCGGCCAGGAGACGCGGGACAGCTGGCGCTGCTGAGAGCTGCTGTCCTTGGCCTGCGCGCAAAAGCTGCAGTTGAATTCGCAGCCGCCCTCGTTCATCAAATAGACGGTGTTGGACTTCGCCCGCGTGCGGATGTTCTTGAGTCCGAGCACGGCGGCGGAGCCGGAGGAAACCAGCATCGTTTGCGGTTGCCTGTCCGCCCTGGAGGACTTAGCGTCAGTTATTTGGCAGAGGCTCATAGGACTTAGTCTACAACCGCAAAAGGGCTATCCACTTCAGTTTGAGGCTTGGTGTTGCAACACCCACTCTCCACTGCCTCTTTCGGGCTTTGATATTCATTGGTTTGACGGGAATTGTCGGCCGCGTCCAGCGCGCAGCACTCGTAGAAGTAACTGATATCAAAACCTTGTTCTTCCGCGTATTTTCGAGCCGGTGGCGTGGGCTGAACAATGCGATCTACGCCTTCTTGAACCGCCATCAAATCGAGTTCGCCTCGATAGGCACCACTGGGGCGCATGCAACCGAGGATGAGGAGGCGATCTCCGGAGAAAGTCTTGCGGGCATGCCGAAATACCTTGGTCACTTCGCTGAGATCAGGGTTGGGAACTTTTTCAAATTTTGTTCCGGGCGTCGGGATCAACACATTCAGCACCAGCCGGTCTGCTCCCAGGCTGTTGAGGATGTCGATCGCTTCATATTCCCAGTGGATCCTGCCGGCGTCGAGTCCGATAGTGACGTGCGGATACACCTCTATTTTTTGGCGGAGGAGCTTGAACTGGGCGATGTACTGGTCGACGGTCTTGTCGAGGTGGTAGACCCGCTTGATCACGGCCGCGTCGGAGACGAAGTCGAAGCTGACATAGTCGACCAGTTCGGCCATGGCGTCCAATTCTTCCGGAGCGACAAAGCCGACGTGGGAATTGAAGCGGTAGTTGCCCTTCTTTTTGATGGCCTCGATTTCCTTTTTTTTGTCGAGGACGAAGGACTTGCCGTCAGGCTTGAGTCCACCGCTGATCAGATAGCTGGTCGTATTCGGTTTCACCTGATCGCGAAGAGTCGGCATCTGCTCGATGTAGTGCTTATTGCAATGATCGCAGCCCAGAGCGCAGCTTCCATCGGAAAGGCTGACCACCTGGGTGTCTTGTGGATAAACGAATTGAATGGCTCTGCCCATATTTAGGTACAACAGGTATTGCAGACAATCACGGGATTTCTGGCCGCCTTTACGGCGTCCACTCGACGGACCACGGTACGATGAGGCGACTGCTGGAGCATCTCCGGATCGGTTTTGGCCTCTTCGGAGATCTTGATCATGATATCGCAGAACTCGTCGATGGTCTGCTTGCTCTCGGTTTCGGTGGGCTCAATCATCATCGCCCCATGGACGATGAGCGGAAAGTAGATGGTGGGCGCGTGCATGCCATAGTCGAGCAGACGCTTGGCGATGTCCATGGTAGATACGTGGTACTGAGCCTGATTCTCGTCGTTGAAGACGACCTCGTGCATGCAGTTGCCCTGGTGAGGCAGGTTGTAGGTGCCTTGGAGACGGGCGCGGATATAGTTGGCGTTGAGCACGGCGAATTCACCGATACGGCGAGTGCCTTCTTTGCCGTGACGCAGGATGTACGTGTACGCGCGAGCCATGATGCCGAAGTTACCGTAGAAAGCGCGCACGCGGCCAACCGAGTGGGGATAGTCAAAGTTAAGCGTGTAAGCATCGCCGGACTTTTCGATGCGGGGAACGGGAAGAAACTGACTGAGCTCATCCGTACAGGCCACCACGCCACCACCAGGTCCTCCACCTCCGTGAGGAGTGGAAAAGGTTTTGTGAGTATTGATGTGCATCACGTCCACACCCATGTCACCTGGCTTGACCATGCCCAGGATGGCATTGAGGTTGGCTCCATCCATGTAGAGCAGAGCCCCTTGGCCATGCAGGATTTTGGAGATTTCGAGAATGTTGCGGTCGAAGATGCCCAGCGTGTTGGGGATGGTGAGCATCATGCCCACGGTTTCCTGGTCGCAAAGTTCCCGCATTTTTACGAGGTCGACACAACCGCTGGCATCAGAAGGCACCTGCACGCATTCGTAGCCGCACATGTTGGCGGTGGCAGGGTTGGTGCCGTGAGCGGAGTCGGGGATGAGAATTTTGGTACGCTTGCTGTCTTTTCGCTTTTCGTGAAAGGCTTTCATGAGCATGACGCCGGTCAGTTCACCGTGAGAGCCGGCGGCCGGCTGCAAGCTGATGCCGGGGAGACCCGTCACCACCCTCATGTATTCCTGAAGTTCGTAGAGGATTTCCAGACTACCCTGAGAGTCTTCGGCTTCCTGCCAGGGGTGAAAGTTGGCGATGGGAGCATAGGCGGACATGTCTTCGTTGATCTTGGGGTTGTACTTCATCGTGCAAGAACCGAGCGGGTAGAAGCCGTCGTCAACGCCGAAGGCGCGCTTGGAAAGGGCGGTGTAGTGGCGGACGATATCAACCTCGGACACTTCAGGCGCGTCCAGTTGGCCGCGCGTCAGGCCGGAAAGTTCAGAATCTGAACCTAAGCTGGATGGGAGTTGGCAACCGACACGACCTTTTACGGATTTTTCAAAAATGGTTTGCATGGGGGTTGAGATTAAACAGTGGCGAGATAAGCCTGAACTTCCGGCTGACCGATCAGTTCGGTCGTGCACACGAGAAGTCTTCCTTCCAGTTCCGGATAAGACCGACCGAGGTCAAAGCCTCCGGCGATGCCGACCTTTTTGAGTTTGCGAAGAACGGACTGGGTGTCCTTGGCCTCGACGACGAATTCGTTGAAGAAGGGGGCGGAAAAACTCCGCTTCCAGTTCTTTTGTTCGGTCAGTTGGCGCTGCATCTGCAGCGCGTTTTGGTGGTTGATCAAGGCCAGTTTTTGCAGATTCTGACCCAAGGTAGACAGGTATATCACAGCGGTAAGAGCGCAAAGGGCCTGATTGGTGCAGATGTTGGAACTGGCCTTCTCGCGGCGGATGTGCTGCTCGCGAGCCTGGAGGGTGAGCACATAAGCCTTTTTGCCGTCCACGTCTTCCGATTCGCCGACGATACGGCCGGGAAGCTGGCGCATATATTTTTCGGTCGTGGCCATGAAGCCGAAGCTGGGTCCGCCGCCGGACACGGCCAAACCGTAGCTCTGCCCGTCGCCAACCGTGATATCGACCTCGCATTCGCCCGGGGGTTTGAGCAGGCCGAGCGAAAGGGCTTCAGCGATGATTTGGACGGAAAGAGCCCCCTTTTCGTGGGTCTTGGCGGAAAGTGATGGCATATCTTCGATGACTCCGAAGAAATTAGGGCTTTGCACAAATAGACCAGCGACATCTTCGCTGAGCTTTCCGTCGAGGTCACCGAAATCGAGTTGGCCGGTTTGAACATCGAAAGCCACTTCTTCAATCTCTAAATTCTTGGCCCAGCAGTAGGTCTTCATCACTTCCCGATATTCGGGATGGACGGAGCGGGCCACCAGAATTTTTTTGCGGCGGGTAATGTTAGCCGCCATCAGACAAGTCTCGCCGGAGGCGGACGAGCCGTCGTACATGGAAGCGTTGGTGGCAAACATGGCCGTCAGCCGACAAATCATTGACTGGTACTCGAAGATCGACTGGAGGATACCCTGGCTGATTTCCGGCTGATAGGGGGTATAGGCGGTGTAAAATTCGCTGCGCCCTGCCAGGTGACGGACGTGAGCAGGAACGAAGTGCTGATAGTAGCCTCCGCCGAGGAAGGAAATCTTGGGATTGTTATTTTTATCGGCCGTGGAAGTGACCTGCTGGCGGGTCTCCTGCTCGGAAAGTCCGCTGGGCAGGTTGTAATGACCCTTTTGGAGAATTTGAGGCGGAACGGCATCGAAGAGGTCTTCGATTTTTTTGACGCCGATGGTTTTGAGCATCTCCTGAACCTCGGCTTCCGTATGGGAAGTATAGGGCATGGTGTTAAGCGTTAAGGATGATTAGTGAGCCTGTTTGGCAATGAATTCTTTGTACTGCTGAGCGTTCATCAGGTTGGCAGTCTCTGAAGAATTGATGCCGGTGAGCTTGAACATCCAGCCCGAACCATAAGGATCGTTATTGACCTGCTCCGGCGCACTTTCCAGGGCCGTGTTGACCTCCGAAACCGTGCCGCCGATGGGCGCGTACACGTCGGAAACGGATTTAACCGATTCCACCACGCAGGCGGGGCCGAACTGTTTGACCACCTTACCCATTTGCGGAAGCTCGACAAAGACGACATCGGTGAGCAGATCCTGAGCGTAGTCGGACACGCCTACGGTAGCCACGTCTCCATCGATTTTTACCCACTCGTGCTCTTTGTTGTAGAAGATCCCGTCGGGAATATTGTGGTCGGACATGGAGAAGGGTTAAAGAATAAGATGAAGGACTATCGCTTGTAAGCGGGAATATAGAACGGAAGCGCAACAACCTTGGCCATGGTTCGCTTGCCACGGATCTCGATTTCGAGTTCCGTACCCGGCTCGATCAGATCACTGCGGACATAGCCCATACCGATGTTTTTACCAAGCGTGGGGGAGGGGGTACCGCTGGTCACTTCGCCTACCTGTTCGCTGCCGAAGAAGATGGGATAGTGCTGGCGGGCGATGCCACGATCCAGCATTTCGAAACCGACTATTTTTCGTTTGAGGCCCTGGTGCTGCTGCTGGAGTAAAGCCTCCTTCCCGATAAAGTTTTTGTCGAGCGAACAAGCCCAGCCGTAAACGGCCTCGAGGGGAGAGTGATCGAGGTCAATATCGTGACCGTAGAGCATCATTCCGCACTCGGTGCGCAGGGTATCACGAGCGCCCAGGCCACAGGGGATTAAGCCGTCGTCTTTGCCCACTTCGAGCAGTTTGTTCCAGATTTGTACCGCATAAGCGTTGTCGAAGTAGAGTTCGAAGCCATCCTCGCCGGTGTATCCACTGCGGGAGATGGTTATCGCCACCCCGTCAACAGTCACTTCCCTGAACCAATAGCGCTTGACCTTGGCTAGATAAATATCGCTGAGGCGCTGGAGAATTTCCTGGGCCTTTGGCCCCTGGATGTCGAGCTTGCTGGTGCGATCGCTGATGTCTTCGACCACCGTGGTTTTGTAAGCCAGGGACTGCTGAATAATGTGTTCGAGATCAGCCGGAAGTGTGCCGGCATTGACGACCAGCATGTACTTGTCGTCGGCGTATTTGTAGACGGTCAAATCGTCGATGATCCCACCCTGTTCGGTGCACATGACGCCGAGGATCATCTTGCCCGCAGCCATGTCGGTGATGTCCTTGGAAACCAGTTTTTGGACCAAGGCGAAAGCATCCGCACCGGAAATCATGATCTCTCCCATGTGAGAAACATCGAAAAGTCCGGCCTTTTGGCGGACGGCGTGATGTTCCTCGATTTGATTGGTATAGACCACCGGCATGTCCCAGCCGCCGAAATCAACCATGCGCGCGCCCAAATCCCGGTGAGCCTGATTGAGGGAGGTTTTCTTGAGCATAGGCATGGGCCAGTTGGGCAACAGAAACACAGCAGGTCAATTGTATACCCCTAGCGCTGCAGATTCCAAGAGCTTTGTGAATACTTTTCTTGCCCAAGTTTTTCGGCTTCCAGCTGCTCTTCCTGGTTGATTTCTGAAGAGGTGAACTGAAGTTCGGAGAATTCTTTTTCAAATCCACGGATAAGGGCATCTGTGATCCCCTGAGTTGAAAATCGGCCGCCGGAATGCGCGTTCACGCTGGTCACCCGCTGCTTGACGTCTTGGATGAGCTTACCTTTGAGTTTCTCGTCCGGCACTTTGAGGAGTTCGAACATCGTATCGACATCGACGGATTTGAGAATAGTGCCGTGCTGGAGAAGCACCCCACGCTTACGCGTCTGGGCGTTGCCGGAAATTTTTTGACCCGAGACAAGGATGTCGTTGAGGGGAACAAATTCGGACTGAATGCCGAGCTCAGCCAGACCGCGGATGATGGCCGAGCAGATCTTCTCGTACGATTCGAGAATTTTGAGAGGAACCAGGTCGCCCACCCGCCCCGAAGTCTCGAGACGTTCGGGCGGGGCGGAGAGGGGGAGGTGCATACTATAAGTAACCTCATCGTCGTGAAAAACCGCTCCGCCTCCGGTCTGGCGGCGGACGACGTCGATTCCAAGCTCACGACACTTAGCCAGGTCGACTTCGGCTTCGAGGGATTGGAAATAACCGATGGATATGGCCGAAGGCTTCCAGGTGTAGAAACGAAGACATGGCTCGGATAAGCCGGCGGCAATGCGTTCGATCAAGACTTCGTCCAAAGCCATATTCCAGGCGGCTGAGTGTGCGCCGGTTTGCAGGAGGCGAATAGTCATGGCTGGAGATGGTGTTCGTGACGATACACTTCATACCGACGCCAAACAACTCCACTTATTTTCAACGCAGAACGTCATCTTGTCATTCCTGGTACCACAAAGCCGCCCACTGAGGGCGGCGGCTTTGTGATCAGATCTGTGACTTATTTCATGAACTTGTCCCTTGCACACTGTGCGGAATCACACTCTATAAAACGTGATGTTCCAGCTACTGGGAAAAACATTTTCCCAACATCCAGAAAGCCATCAATAATCGTATTAAGATCAATAATGTCAGC
>JAUYKR010000070.1 GCA_030699855.1 bacterium | reverse complement strand
TCCGGAAAGCCATTTCAGCTGATCTTGTCCAACAATAAACTCCAGGGAGCGGTTTTATCCGCGGACGTTGTCAAATATATGGCTGATTCTGGCTTACTCACTCAAATCCAAGAAGAGCTTTGGGAACTCCAGGATAAGGTGACCAGAAATGTGGTTCAACAGTCTCGCTTCTCAAATAAAAAAATGGTTTCTTTAAAGAGTTTTAGGAAGAAGTATGGAATATAGGCTGGTTGTTTTTAACGAAAAACAATGGTTAAAGGATCTTTCCGCTCTACCGCGCCAGGTAGCAGGAAGGATTTTGGATAAGCTGGAAAAACTCGAGCACCTGCCTTGGTCGAAAGATGTTCACGCCAAAAAACTTCAACACTATGATCTAGCTGATTTTCGTATGAGGATTGGGGACTATCGAGTACTTTTCAATCTCGATAAGGAGGGAAAACAAGTTGTGCTTCTTCGGGTTTTACACCGGTCACAATGCTATTAGGGTTCTCACGGCTATTGATGGAGCGGTCCATTTGTGGTACTATTAACTGATAATAGTCACTTGTTTTATGGATCCTTCTTTCCCCCCCGAGTGGGGTGGCGAAACAACATTACCGTTACCTACGGCCATATCTGATTTCCCTGCTTTATCCGAAGCGGCACTACGTGAGCCAAAGGTTGCTAGAGGTTTGTATGCGCGGACGGAGGCATACTCTTTTGATGAACGTGAGCGACTTCAAATCTTAGAGTGGCTGATGATTCTGTTAAAAGATACCATGCCAAATTATCCTTTATCGCAAAAGTATTTTAACGAGATGGATCCCGAAGATTTTCTCACGAGATTTTTTACTGCTTGTCGTGATAGGGATCCGAATGTTACCAGTCCTTGGAGGATTTTACAGGTGGTGGAAGAAGGTCTAGAAGGAATTGTAGAACCACCACGGCTTTCAGTGGATCAACTTGCAGCTATGACAGAAGCTTTTGGAACTATTGGACGAGCTATTGTTTATCAAGTTCAACCCGATGATGCCCCCCTATCTGATGAAGATAGAGCGTTATTGGATAATCTTTTTTTATATCCTGCTGCCCATGCTCTTTATGAATCAGATGAGGCTCGGTTTGTCCGCCTTTTCAGACGCAGTAATGTATTCGATATCGATGGGAATAACCGATTGGCTCTTCTCAATGGTTACATGGAAATCTTGAATGGAGATTTGTCTGAATACTCTTATTTTGCAGGAGTCCAGACTGACAATGAGCAAAGAGCCTTTGGTAAGTTTTGTCAGGGTTATGCTCAGTATTTATGGCAACAAGATGCAGCACAAAAAGCAGCTCGATGGGCTGATGGTGAGTTTTTGAAGGGGGCTACTTTGTAGTTGCCTCTTCCAGGGATTCTTTAGCATGCTGACTTATTCCTCCTGGTTTCTTTTCCTGATGTCCACCGGTACTTCCAAATCCACCCCGTGAGCTGTCTTTGATTTGCTCGACCTCTTCAAATTCAAAGGTGTCCACGCGCACGAATAAGCCCTGAGCAATCTTGTCGCCCTTGTGGATGATGACGGGTTGGTCGGTAAAATTGTAGACCTGGATTTTAATCTCGTCCTGTGGGCCGCAGTAGTCTTTGTCGATGATGCCAAAGCCATGAGGCATGGTCAGGCCTTTCTTCCGTGGAGTGGAAGAGCGGCTGGCCACGGCCAGCATGTAACCATGAGGACATTCAACGATCACGTTTCCCGGAATCAATTCAATAGTCCCGGGGGCGATGGTCATCTCTTCCCGAGCGAGCAAATCGAAACCCACCGAACCGCTGGTCTCGTAGGTGGGGAGGGGAAGGGATTTGTCGAGGCGGGTGATTTTTACCTTGTTCATGGTTGAGAGTTGATGGTTTAGCGTACAACTCTAAACCGACGAGTCAATTTTGATCCCAGGCCCCATAGTGGAGCAGACAGTAATGCTGTTGATGAAGGTGCCTTTGACACCGCTCGGCTTGGCCTCGCGGATGGCTTTGAGGAAGGCTGCCAAATTTTCCTTGAGCTTCTCTGGGCCAAAGGAAATTTTACCGAAAATATTGTGCAGGTTGCCTTCTTTGTCGGTTTTGAATTCCACCCGGCCCTTTTGAATTTCCTCAATAGCTTGGGCAGGATCCGGTGTTACCGTTCCGGCCTTCGGGCTGGGCATCAAGCCTTTCTGACCCAGGGTCTTGGCGATTTTTCCCAGCACTTTCATCTGGCTTGGTTCGGCCACGGCCATGTCGAAGTCCATCCATCCTTTCACGATTTTTTCCACCAGGGCATCCGTGCCGGCTTCTGTTGCGCCGGCGGCTTTACAGGCCTTCACCTTATCTTCACCCACAAAGGCGATGACTTTCAACTTCTTTCCGGTGCCATTGGGCAGGGCAATGACACCTCGGACGATCTGGTCGGCCTGCTTGGGGTCAACACCCAGATTCATGTGGACTTCCGTTGAGCTGTCGAACTTGGTGGTGGAGGAACCTATCAAAAGTTCCATGGCTTCCGCCACAGAGTAGAGGTTGTTGCGGTCGATCTTCGCGGCCGCTTCCCGATATTTTTTACCGCGCTTTTTGCCCGCGGCGACGTTCTTCTTCCCAGCTCCGTCCGCCGAGGCGGACGGGATTGCAGCATCCTTTGCCATATCCATGGAGTTAGTGGTGCAAGCGCCCCGACGTCTGCCGAAGCTCCCACGAAATAAAATGATTTAGCCCTCTACCGTAACGCCCATGGAACGGGCGGTGCCGGCGATAATCTTCACGGCGGCCTCGAGGTCGTTGGCGTTCAGTTCCTTCATTTTTTGCTCAGCGACTTGTTCAAGCTGGGCCCTGGTAATTTTTCCCACCTTATCTTTATGCGGTATCGCGGATCCCTTTTCGAGCTTGATGATCTGCTTGATCAAATTGGCGGCAGGCGGTTCCTTCAGCTCAAAAGAAAAGCTTCGATCATTGAAGACGGAAATGACCACCGGCAGAACCTGCCCCATTTTATCCCGAGTGGCATCGTTGAACTGGCCGCAAAATTCCTGAATATTCACTCCGGCCTGAGACAGTACGGGGCCAACCGGAGGGGCCGGATTTGCCTGTCCTGCCTTGATCTGAAGCTTGATCTTTTTAACGAGTTCAGCCATGTCTATCTAAAAAAGCCAAGAGACTCTATACGTTTTTCCTGAGCTCGTCAATCATTTTGAGGACAATGTGGTGTTGCAGAAAGGGGTATTGGAATCCGTACAGGTGACGACCGATGACGAGGCCTAAGAAATTATGGGTTTTTTCCGCCAGCGGGAGCTGGTTCAGATAAAAGAGTTCCGGGCTTACCACATTCAACTGGTATTCCGGACTGGTCTGGGAGGTGACATCCTGGACAATTTCGAGCGGTTTGGAAGAAAAAACTTCCGCAATGGTAATGTCGAGATCCTTTAAATGGTACGTTTTCACTTCTGTCTGGTCGGGAACTTGCAGGTACGAGGCAAAGAGGGTTTGACGCATCTTCGGGGTTGGCAAAGGAGTGTTCTCCAGCCCAGCCGCGCGGAGCGTGGCGGTAGAAAGCGACGATTTGGAGTGAAGGATGCTGGCCAGAGGAGTGCTTCCTTCGCCGCTCAGATCCATGGCAAACAGAGCGGCCGTAACGGCCGCGAACAGGATGGCGATGTGCAGGACTCTGTTCATTACTTCTTCTTAACCTGCACGAAGTCTAGCTCAACCGGAGTTTCGCGTCCAAAGATGGTGACCAAAACTTTCAATTTGCCCTTCTTTTCGTCGACGCTGTCGATCATGCCGTCGTAATTCTTGAAAGGACCGTCGGAAATGGTGACGTTCTCTCCGATGCTAAAGTCGATCTTGAACTTAGGCTCTTCTTTCTTCAGGTGTTTCTCAATAATATTAAACTCCTCCGGCCGTACCGGCACGGGGATGGTTCCGGAGCCGACAAACCCGGTTACGTTGGGGGTGTTGCGGACCACGTACCAGCTCTCGTCGGTCACGACCATGTCCACCAGGACATAGCCGGGGAACAGGCGCTTCTTCTCGGTGACGTGCTGCCCTTTTTTGATGGTAATGGTGCTCTCCTTCGGCACGAGCACGTTGAAGATCAGGTCGTGCATATTCAGCGACTCAATGCGCTGTTCCAGGGCTTTCTTCACCGCGTCTTCATAGCCGGAATAGGTATGAATCACATACCAGTTTCGTCCGGTGTTCTTGGCCTGTTTGCCCACGGAAGTCTTCAGGCTGGTTTTCTTTTCGTGGGTGGCGATATCGACATCGGCAACATCCGTATCCGTATCATCAAGAGCATCGGCATCATCACCTGCTTCCTGCTCGATGTCGGCCTGGTCAGCCAGTTGCACTGGTTGTTGATCTTCGTCGTTCATAGTTGAAAGAACATTTAACTATTCAGGGTAAGAAACCAACGGTAAGCGTTGGTAAAGCTGTAATCGACCAAGCCCAGAATTAAAGAGCTGATCAAAACAAAAACAACGGTGATGATGGTGTGGCGCAGCAATTCGTCTTGCTTGGGCCAGGTGACCAGCAGCAGCTCGTGGTAGCTGTCGCGGAGGAAATTGAAGAAAGTACTCATATCCAATCTTAAAAAAAGGGAGGGATCTCTCCCGAACAAAACCAGTTTACCGGAAAGAGGGGTGTGGTGTAAAGGGATTTTGTCATGCCAATTGACGAGCGGGAAACGTAGGCGGGGAAGGGGGATTGATTTTTTTGCTGCGGAAAAGATTTGGGCGCAGGATGAAAAATAATAGGTCATATGCCATAAGGAGCCTTCCGTACGTTTTTCGCTTCGAAGGTCCTCTCTTCAAAAATCAATCCCCCTTCCCCGCCTCAACACTTGAGCCTCCTTCTACGATGTGAACACCGGCAAGAAAACCAAAATCCTGCTGGCTCCCAATTCTCGCAAATTGTTTTTGCCGACCTTTTTTGCTAGGCTAAGTGTTGAAACTCTTTCTCTTTTATGAGAGCTTGGCTACGGACGATTTGCTCGCTGTGTTTGATGCTGACTCTGATATCGGCCCTGTCGGTGAGTGTCTTTGCGGAAAATGAGGACGGTAAAGATCGTGGTGGAGGAACAGGCGGGACAACTGCGGGAACTGACGTCAAAACACCTCAGTCCAGAACCCTTCTTCCCTTCAATTACAAAGACTACAGCGGAGTCAGTCACTCTTTGGTGGAGGGTTCCGGCGGCGGAGCCGCTGGAGTGGTGACCGTGACCCAAAAAGTCTTCGCCACCGTCAAGGGATTGCTCGGTCCCATTCTGGTGTTCCTCTTTGCCGGTTTGGGAATTAATCTGATCGTTGCCCGCGGGCAGGAGGAAGAGATGAATAAGGCCGGCAAAAACTTTTTGTATTTGCTGATCGGTACTGCCTTCGTTATCTTCGCCCAGTTCCTCAGCGATACGATTACCCTGTACAGCGTGGATGATGAGAATAAAGTATTCGGGTTTTTGACCGATGCCGAGCGCGCGAAAGCGGCGACCACACTTTTTTCCAGCCAGCTGGAATTGGTGATCATCTTCATCCGCTACATGCTGGGCGGTATTGCTTTGTTTTATACCATCAAATCCGGAGCGGTGATCATTTTCGCCAGCGGCGAAGAGGAAACGGTAACAAAAGAAAAAGAAACCTTTATGTACGGTTTTGTGGGTTTTGTTCTGATCATCATTTCCAATGTGTTGGTGGACGCGGTGTTTGACCTCAACAGCAGTCCGCCTCTACCGGACGTTGGGGAAGTCAACCCCTACGCAGTGAGTCACAGCGTGAATGTTGGTGATGGTATTGGCTTGATCACCAACGTCACGAATTTTGTCTTGGCTCTGTTCGGCAGTCTTGCCTTGTTCACCCTGGTGGCGGGCGGTGCTCTCTACGCCCTGAACGCCGGCAATGAGGAACGCGGAAAGCAGGCGACCCAGCTGATTTACGGATCTTTGCTGGGACTGGTGATTGCTTTTTCCGCCTACACCATTGTGGCAGAATTTTCGCAAAGGGGAGCCCTGCCGGATGTTTCTCCCCGGGAATTGGTTCCCGAACTTCCTTCTGAGCCCCCCGCAGCTCCCATTCCACCGGCGTCTGCGCCTGGTCCTTAATTTTTCTATGAAAAAAGGATTTTTACTCTCGCTTGTTTTTCTCCTCCTGCTTGGTTTTTGTAGCCAGTCTGTTTTTGCGGAAGAGCCTACTCCTGACAACGGAGGGGGGGCTGCTGCAGAAGCGACTACGGGTACTTCGCCTGCCTCGGAAAAAAAAATTACCATCCCTTTCGAATCCAATGCTCCGGGAGTAGAACACCTTTCCGATATTGGACTCAAAGACGGCAAGGGTCAGGAGGGTGGCGTGGGCTTTAAGGATATGATCGCCAGTATCGGCGGAATTATCATGCGCGTACTGGGGGCGATCGCCCTGCTCTTCCTGTTCGTGGCCGGTTACAACCTGGTCACGGCCCAGTCGAAAGCGGCGGAGGAGATCGAGACGCAAAAGCGGACAGTGGTGTATGTGATTATTGGATTGCTCATTTTCGCTTTCAGTTACGAATTTATTTACGAGTATCTCTATGAGAATGAAGGCGATTTTTTACTTGCCGATGATCCCGCTAATGCTGACCCCAAGGCTGGTGCTGCTGGGGGTGCGGTGGCTCAAGCCGTGAAGGCGGTGGAACAGATCAAAACTCTTCTCGAGATCTTCCTGTCCTTTGCCGGAGTGGGGGCGATTCTGATGTTGATCGTCGCCTCCTTGCGTCTGATCGTCAATGCCGGAGACGAGGAGCAGATCAAAAAACAGCGCAATATCGTCGGCTATACCGCTCTCGGAATTATCATCATCAATATGGCCTCGATTTTAATCGAGAAAATCATCTTCCGTTCCGGCGGTTTTGAGCCTATCGACGTACCTGCATTCGAGAGTCAGCTCACCGGTCTTTCCAATTATATTCTTGGCTTTTTGGGCACCATCCTCTTGGTCTCGATCATACTTTCCGGTATGGCCATGGTGGTGTACTACGGCAACGATGACATCATCACCAAGGTTAAAACCACTCTCAAAAACATTGTGATCGGAACCCTGGTTGCTTACAGCGCTTACTCGGTAGTCGCCACGGCGCTCAAATTGTTCATC
>JAUYKR010000069.1 GCA_030699855.1 bacterium | reverse complement strand
GAACGACTCCGAAGACAACCACCAGGGTTATAACGCCGACCAGAATGTATCTCCTGTTGACCTGCTTGACGAGCTCTGGCTTCTTCATAACCTTCCCCAGTCTGCTCCTCAGTCCAGAGAAGACATTTCCAAAAATCTTCGAAATGCCCTCAAATTTTTCCTTATTAAAGTGCTTTGACAGGGCTTGCATCACCTTGTGGTCGGCCAGGCGGATCATCTTTGGCTTTCTCTGCTCGGAACTCACTTGCGAACTTTCACTCGATGTGTCCGGTTCCTGTTCCGACTCAAAGACTTCCGATGCTTCGGAGCTTTCTTCCACGGAGGAGATCGAGAAATGCGAAACGATTCCGGTCAAATCCGATGCCTTACCCAGGGATTTGAGCTGACTTGCCAAACGCGCTCCCTTCTGCGAAAACACTTCCGCCAGCTCGGCGGTTTCAAAAGAAAGCGGCCTGGTACTCATCACGACTCGGTCGCTGTCCGCCAGCTCACCGGAGGAAATGGTAGAAAAAGATCCGTCTCCCTCCGACTCGGCATCCTCGCTGATTTGCGAAAAGTGTTTACCGCGTTGCAGGTAGAGAACCCCCAAGCCGACCTGCGAGAAATGCAGCGTCCGTCCGTCTTTTAACGCCGCCACCGCGTGCAGGCGGCCGATACTGCCGCTCTCCCGCTTTTTTCCCTCCTGTTCAACTACCTCATTGGCCCTCTTCAGGGCCTCCTCAAAACAAAAATAGCTGTCGTCCGCCTGACAATTAAAATAGCTGTTGCGAAGGGCTCTCCATATTTTTTCCGAAATCGAATCCTCGGCTCCAGGATTGTCGGGCAGGTCGATCAGGAGGAAGACCTGACCCTTGTCGCGTTTGGGGCCATCCGTGAAGCTTTTAAGAAAACTTTCACTTTCGCGGAAGGAGACCGAGTTCATATTGAGGCTATCCACTCCTGTTCTTTAAAATCGTCCTTTATAGTAGTCCTTCTCGCGGCTGAATCAAGTCATTCCTGCAAATCTCTTGACTTGAAAGGCTTAGCCGATAAAATAGCCAAGCTCTCAGTCTTTTATTTTTATCAGCAGATATTTCTCATGGCCGTAGCCGTTGTCAAAAGAGAAACCGAATCAAGCGAGAAACTCATCAGCCGCTGGAACAAAAAGTGCCAGGCTAGCCGAGTACCTAACGAAGTGAGGTATGGCCGTTATTTTGATCAGAAAAAAAAGAAGCCAAATAAGAGGCGCATCCAAAACACGGCCTTGATGCGAGAGGCGCACCGGACTAAGCGCAGGAAGATAGAGCACTATTAGGAGTTTTTTCTTGATATATCCAAGGAGCTGAGAATTTCTCAGCTCTTTTGTTTGTATAG
Organism: bacterium; assembly: GCA_030699855.1. Taxonomy (GTDB): domain Bacteria; phylum Patescibacteriota; class Gracilibacteria; order JAUYGZ01; family JAUYGZ01; genus JAUYKR01. The sequence goes on along the minus strand of JAUYKR010000069.1, from coordinate 4,881 downwards.
CTTTTTCACCGCCTGCTTCACCCCTTCCACGAATTGCTCCCGGCCAAACTCCTCGGCCCGCTTGCGAATGATATCCCGATCCAAGCTTCTTTCAATCTGGTAAAATCGAGCCACCGCGTCTTCCAGCGCGGCCACGGTCAGTTCCTCGAAGAACACTCCGGTAATGCCGTCGACGACGGATTCCAGCACGCCGCCCTTGCCGTAGGCGATCACCGGCTTTCCGCAGGCCATGGCCTCCACGGGAGCGATGCCGAAGTCCTCCTCTCCGGGGAAGACCAGTGCTCTGCAGTTTTGTAAGTACCGTCGCACTTCTTCGTCGGTCTTCCTGCCCAAAATTTCCACCGTCGGTCCGACCAGAGCTTCCAGCGCCTGGCGCTGTTCGCCATCGCCAATCACCAGCAGAGGTTTCCCCATCTTATTAAAGGCGCTGACGGCCAGATCGACTTTTTTAAACGGTGACAGGGCCGATATCATCAAAAAATATTCTCCGGATTCTCCGTGGGGGTAAAACCGGTCGATATCCACTGGCGGATACAATACCTCCGCTTCCGTCTGAAAGTATTTCCGCAGCCGTTTGGCCACGTGCTTCGAGTTGGCCAGGTATGCATCCGGTCTGTCCGCGGCCACTCGATCCCACTGGCGCACCTGGTGGAGGGTTAACCTTGCCAGCAGTTCCTTCCACCACGACAATTTCTTCTCCGCCAAATATTCGTGGGTGTAATCCCAGGCATAGCGCATGGGGGAGTGGCAGTAGCACAGGTGCTTCGTCCGCGGCGGAGTAATGATGCCGTGGGAAAAAGCCCCGCTCGACGAGATCACCAGATCGAATTCGGAAAAATCAAAATCTTCAATCGCCTCCGGCATTTTTCCGAGCAGCAGTTGCGGTCTCTTCTGCAAAAAGCGAGGATATTTTTTCAACTTTGATTCGACCACCCGCTTGCGGGGAAACATTTGTCCGCATTTCTCTTCGTCGTAAATCAGGGTATAGATCGGCGCTTGCGGATACAGATTGGCCAGCTCCTTCAGCACCCGCTCCGCTCCGCCAAGCTTGAACAGGAAATCGTGGACGAGGGCGACTTTCATCTGTCTTGTTTAAACAGTACGACCAGTTCACCCTTTATACTACTTCGTCCGCGCAGTTCCGACAAAACTTCCATCAGGGTTCCCCGGGTAAACTCCTCGTGAATCTTCGTGAGCTCGCGAGCGATTACCACCTGCGTGGTTGCCGACAAGTACTGGCTCAACTGCTCCAGAGTCCGCACTACTCTTCGAGCGGATTCATAAAACACCACCGTTCGTTCCTCTTCCACCAGAGCTTTGAAGAGCGTTTGCCTTCCCTTCTTCAGCGGCAAAAAACCCAGGTACACAAATCGGTGCGTCGGCAGGCCGGAGGCCACCAACGCGCTCAGCACCGCGCTCGCGCCCGGAATGGGAATAACCTGAATTCCGGCATCAAGGCAGTCTCGGATCAGAATCCAGCCGGGATCAGATATTCCCGGCGTTCCCGCGTCGGAGATCAAAGCGGCTGATTCGCCGGCTTTCAGCCTCCTCACAATCGCTTCGCGCTTGGCATCGGTCGAGTGGGCGTGAAAGGAGGTGAGGGGAGTGCTGATCTGATAGTGGTTGAGCAGCACCTTGCTGGTTCTGGTGTCCTCGGCGCAGATGAAGTCCACCTCCTTCAAGGTTCGAACAGCTCGAAAGGTCATATCTTCCAGATTGCCGATGGGGGTGGAGACAATGGAGAGCATCTTTATAAAGTAAGCGAGAGCAGGTGTTCATCATTGTATCCCGATTGTACCTTCACGGCCTGTTTTTCTGTGCCGTAAATCGCGAAACCCAATGACTGATAGACATGAAGGGCTTTTTCGTTGCTGGTCGTGACCTTCATCTGTAACTGGAGAAGCTCAGCTGTGGTCTTGGCATATTCAATACATGTTTCCACCAGTTTTTTACCGACGCCGGCACCTCTGAACGCTTCCCGGACGTATACTCCCCACAGGGTGGCGATGTGTTCAAACTGACCACCTTGCTTTCTGGTGACGATGGCGATGCCGATCAGCTTATTTCCAGAGTAGGCTCCTAAAAGTGCGTTGCCCTTGCGGTTGACGTCACAGCATTTGTGAACTTTCTTTACCGTCACTTCCAGGGAGTGGCCAAAATATTCAGGATGTTTTTCACTGGCTTCCTGGCGGATGTCGCGAAAGTCCTCCATATCCGCCTCGGTCAGCCGACGAATGGAAATGTCGCTCATGTGTTTTTCTTCGAAAGGGTAATGTGGGGATCTTTATAATACCAGGGCTTCAGGATTTGCTGTTTGAATTCCAGCTGTTCAAGCAGCTCAGCGGCTGGGAATGCCTCCTCTTGTTCAACTGCCGTTCCTCCCAACTCTTGCAGAAACTTTTTCCAGTCTTCGTTCAAGATGCCGGTAAAGGAAAATTTTTCAGGCAATTGAGGAAAGTTATCGCGGCTGGCGAATATCGGATCTTCTTGTGGTAACTTGATCCAAGCTTCGTTGGGATTGGCGGCGACAACGATCGCCAGCGAAGTATCGTACAGGTCAAAGACACAGAGAGCCGCGCAGGGAGCGTTCTTCGCAAAGCTCCAGGCGTTCACCGCGCTCACGCCCACCCGCACGCTGGTGAACCCGCCCGGGCCCACGCAGCAGGCCAGGCGATCGATCTCTTCCGGCTTTAGCCGCTGTTCCTCCAGCAGTTCCTTCACCGCCGGTAGCAGCTTTTCCGCTTCGTCAAAGCGAGCCGGCCAGCGTCGTTCGGCCACGACTTTCCCATCCGCGAACAAGGCTATGGCGGTCGTCTGGGTGGCGGTATTGAAATACAGGGTTTTCATGCTTGTCTATCCAAGTATACTGGAAGCGTTCCAGCAAAACTATGATCTTCAACCAGCAGCAACTTTTCGACCACGAAGCGAAAACTCTGGCTCCCTATGCCATCAGGTCTTCTCAGTCGCGGGGGAGAAAGTATAAAGAACTTGAGGATCCTTACCGAACCCCTTTTCAGCGCGACCGCGACCGCATTATCCACTCCAAGGCCTTCCGTCGTCTGCGCGGCAAGACCCAGGTTTTTACCACTTCCTACGGCGATCACTACCGCTCCAGGCTCAGCCATAGCATAGAAGTCGCTCAGGTGTCGCGCGATATCGCGCGGACGCTGGGCCTCAACGAAGACATCTGCGAGGTGGTCGCCCTGGCTCACGATTTGGGCCACACGCCCTTCGGCCATGCCGGAGAGGAAGCCATGCAACAGTTGATGGCCAAATTTGACGACACTTTCGAACACAACCAGCAGTCGCTGCGCATTGTCGAGGTGCTGGAAAAAAAATCTCCCGATCATCCCGGACTGAATCTGACGTTTGAAGTTTTGGATGGACTAAAAAAACATGATCCCATCGTCCACTCGCTGGAAGCTCAGGTCGTCAACATCGCCGACGCAATCGCCTATCATCACCATGACCTGGACGATGGTCTGCGGGCCAAGCTGATCAGTTACGATCAGCTGGAAGGCGAACTGGAGATTTGGAAAATCTCCATTGACGAACTCGATTTCAAAAAAATCGGCGAATCGTTGTACCGGCAAATTGCCGTCAACCGGGTGATCAGTTTGATGATCACCGATCTGGTCGAGAACAGCAACCGACAGCTGGTCGAACAGCGCATCGGCGCTCCCTTGTCGCGCCTGGAGCAGAACGGCTTGATCAGTTTTTCTTCGCGCATGCAGGGCAGAGTGGACAGCTTGGCGGAATTTTTGGGCCAGCATTTTTACCTGCAGCCGGATGTTCTCCGCCAGGCCAGGCAGGGGCAGAAGATTATCAAAAATTTATTTCAATCGTACTCCGAACACGAGGAGCTGTTGCCGGAGCGGGCGCGGAAGCACTTGGAACACGAGAAACACCACATCGTCATCAAGGACTACATCGCCGGCATGACCGATGAATACGCCAGAAAAAAACACGCGGAGGCTCTGGCTATTTCAACTTGAATTCCTGATTTGCTGCCATACACTTATATGAGCTGTTGAGTACGGAGTGGCAATTGTTTTTCTACGGATTTTTTTTACACCTATGGCGGAAAAGCCCTGCAAAAAAAGTTCAAAGTTTGTAACGGGAATTGTCATTGGCGGAGCCATCGGTTCTCTGGCCTCCTGGGCCTTCGGCAGCAAAAGGCGGCGGGAAAAACTGGCGGAAAAAGCCCAGGAATATTATGAAAAAGGATCGGAAACCATCCGCGAGCGACTTGATCAAATGCTGGAAGAACACGAAAAGGAAAAGGCTAAAGGATGGTTATCACGACTGTTCAAAAAGAAATAAGAATTTCTCTCATGAAAAAGCACCTGGCGATGGCGATGTTGCCGGTGGCCGCGTTGTTTTGGCTCTGCTGGCAGGCTCCACGCCTCCTCGTCCTTGCCTCCAATCAATTGTTTCCCATTATCCAAACTCAGGTGGTCAGTATCACCAAGGAGTTTTTCAGCAAGCAGGAAAAATCCGAGTATTCCATCGACTTGTCCAAGATGGGGGAAGGTTTTAAAAAACCGGAAATTTGCGATACCTATATCTGCGAGAGCCAGTTGGAAATCCGGGTGATTCGCAAGGACATTCCCTATGATCCCGCTGAGATCAGTCCGGAAAAATTCTTCCAGATTGTCGATATGGGTCCGCTGGAAAGAGCTGATGGTATCATCAAGGGCATGGAACGGGACGCGGCCTTTTTGGCGCAGACCGTTCTGATGTACCGCGGCTTGCTCGATACCAAACCGACCGGATCCTGGCTGCACCAGAGCGAAAAAGCCTTGGCTCGTTTGGAATACCTAAAGGGATACGCCATGACTCCTGCGCAGGCCAAGGAAGAGATCCTGGCCCTGGCCGGCC
>JAUYKR010000061.1 GCA_030699855.1 bacterium | reverse complement strand
CGCCAGCTGGATCAACATCCCCTTCCTTCCCTCCATCCAACCGGTCGAATTTGCAAAATTCGGACTCATCATCTACCTGGCTCACTGGATGGCCAGCAACCGAGCCCAAATCAAGCACTTCCACTACGGCTTTCTGCCCTTTGTGGTGATCCTGGGTGCCGTGGAAATTCCCATCGCCCTGCAACCGGACTTCGGCTCCCTTCTGGTCATCACCTTCACGGCGGTGGCGGTGTTTCTTGTGGCCGGCGGAAGCCTGTTTCAGGTCTTTTCCGGCGGTATTTTGGCCGGCATGGTCGGGATGATCATCGTCCTGAACGTGGACTACATCTACAACCGCTTTGTCACCTTCTTCAACCCGGAACTGGATACTTTGGGCATCGGTTACCAGATTCAGAACGCCCTGACGGCCATCGGCAGCGGCGGCATGTTTGGCCTGGGCTTTGGACAATCGATTCAGAAGAATGGTTATCTGCCGGAGGTTCAGGGTGACACCATCTTTGCCGCCATCGGCGAAGAAATGGGCTTCGTTCGCTGTGCCCTGGTCATTCTGTTATTCGCGATCTTCGCCTGGAGGGGCTACGCCATCGCCCGCCAGACCAAGGACTGGTTTGCCAAGTTGATTGTGATCGGATTCACCACTTCCATTACCCTGCAAATGCTCATCAACGTCGCCGTCAATATGGCGATCTTCCCCAATACCGGAATCACCCTTCCCTTCATCAGTTACGGCGGAACCTCCCTGCTGGTTACCCTGATGTCGGTAGGCATTATCCTGAGCGTGTCAAAGGGGGCCGCTCAATCAGTCGAGCCGCAGCGCAACCGAATAATGATCAAAAGAAGAAAGTACCGCTTTATGTAGCTCCATAAGGAAAAGGTAAACCGATTTGACAAGAAATCTCAAAAAGGAGGAGAATAGTTTATAAAGGGGTTACCTTACACTGGCATATAGGAACCAAAGCATCATCAACCGCCAAGAAAAAAACTGACAGAAAGTTTCAAAACTGGTTAGACAACCTGCTTTTTTTTCATGTGAATCCCGTCAACCGGGAGCTGATGATTCATTTTCTCTTTTCCCAGTTTGCGCAAGCGCCACGGGACTTCTACGAATTCATTCGCTTTTACATAAGAAGATTCCGTAATGTCCGTGTCCTGAGCGACCGAAAGAAACTGGCGGAACGGTATATGATCGTTCTTTCTTTCTTGTGCGAACGATTTGGTTTCTTCTACGAAAAGCGACTCTTAGATGACCTCTGCTTTCGAATCATCGACCCCGAGGCCGCCAAGGCATTGGAACAACAAATTTTGGCATACAAAGAGCGGTCAAAAAAACTTACCGGTGGCGTTCTCCGCTCCCTTAAAGCGCTTCTCAGGGAGCATCACTTTAAAGGCACGGTCATCGGCAGATTCAAAAACCTTTACAGCATCCACAAAAAACTGCAAAAGAAGAACCGACAACAAATAGAATACCTCCACGACATCTTTGCCTTTCGCATCATCACCGAAAAAAACTCCATCCACGAGTGCTTTGAAATCATGAATCTCCTTCACGATGAGTACCTGCCCCTCGCCAAACGCTTTAAAGATTACATTACCATTCCCAAAATTAACGGTTACCAGAGCTTGCACACCGCGCTGAATGGCATACTACCCCATCTCGATCTGCCCATAGAGGTACAAATTCGTACGCCGGAAATGCACGCCTTCGCGGCCAAAGGATTGGCCTGCCATGCCCTTTATGCCCATCACGCTCAGTCGAAAGCACCCACAGAAAAAGAGAAAAAACTGGTCGATTATTTTTCTTCTTTCGGCTCGGATCAGCAGGACAGTGTTTATTGTTTCACCTATACTGGAGATGTCCTTTCTCTCAGAAAAGGTGTCACTATTCTTGACTTTGCTCATCACATTCACAGCGACCTCGGTCGTCAGGCACAATCAGCATATGTTAATGACAGGAAAGAATCTCTCGATTATCGCATTCAAGATGGAGATCACATACAAGTGCTAACTTCTTGACCCCAATTGGCTGACTTTTTTATCTACCTATGCTTGCACCACCACCCTTAAGTCTCTACAAAGCCCTTATAGAAAACATGGCAGAAGCAGTGTGGGTTGGAGATGAGCAGGAGCACACGATTTATGCCAATCCCAAGTTCTGCGAACTCATGGAGTATTCTCTCGAAGAAATGCTCGGTCGGCAATCCTATGATTTTTGGGATGACGAGAGTGCTGAACGAGTGAGAACAGTCAATGTGACTAAGCGTAAAAAAGGTCTTAGCTCAAGTTATGAAGGAACACTGATGAGTAAAACTGGAAAAAGAATACCAGTGCTACTTCATGGCTCGCCACTCCCAGAAGGTGGAACTGTCGGAATTATGACCGATTTGAGAGTATTAAAACAAAGTGAATCTCTCTACCAGCAACTTGTCGAAAACATGAATGAAGCTGTTTGGATGGGAGACAGCCAAGAAAAAACAATTTATGCAAACCCGAAATTTTGCAGCATGATGGGATATACCCTGAAAGAGATGTTCGGAAAAGAATCGTATTATTTTTGGGACCCAGAGAGCGTCAAGACGGTAAAGGCTGTTAATGTAACTGATCGAAAAAGAGGGCTCAGTTCTAGCTACGAAGGGACGCTGCTAACCAAGAATGGAGAAAAAATTCCCGTGCTTACAACTGGCACACCTCTTCCTCACGGGGGCACGATTGGCATTTTGACAGATCTCCGCATGCTAAAGGACAAAGAAGCAAAGGAAAAAATTCTCAGCACAGCCATCAGTTATGCTACAGATGCCATCATTGGCTTTAACTCAACCGGAGAAGTGCAGTCATGGAACAAAGGCGCGCAGCTTATGTTCGGTTACCGCCAGGAGGAAATGCTCGGAAGTCCTCTCAATACAATTTTCCCAAAAAAAGTTCTGCATAAATTATTTGACCATACAGAGACGGTCTATAATTTCGAAATTCAGGCAAAGCACAAAAACAAAAGGAAAGTCAGCATCGCCGCCACGATTACCCCCATCACAGCGGAAAACGGAGAAAAAGGCTTGTTTTACCTTCTCATTAGTCGGGATATTACCCATCAGCTAAAAACGGAAGAAGAACTTGCTCTGAAGTATCAAAAAATAAAAGAAGCTTACAATAATTTTGGGATTATTCGCCGTCAGATGGACTACATCTTCGAGATACTGGACCTCGTTAGTCAGTCATCCGATCAAAAAAGTCTTTCAGATTTTATTGTCGCCTCCATCATCATGCTGACCAAAGTCGATGGCTGTGTCTTTAGGCTTTATAATCCGAAAAGGCAATCTCTTGACCTCGCATCTACCTTCGGTGTTGGAGATGACTGGAGGGGGAAATCCAGTATTACCTATAAAAACAGTCTCGCCGAAAAAGCTTTTACCACAAAAAATCCCCTTAAGATTATTGACGTATCCAAAGATACCAAATACCAATCTCGATCACTTGCAAAAAAACATCACTTCTGCTCCCTCCTCCTGATCCCCCTCGTCCACAAGGAGCAGCTTATCGGCAGTATTTCGTTGTACACCAGTCCAGAAAAAAAATTGGAGATTTTTGAAAATGAATTCATTGAAAACTATGCCAAGCTGATTGAGCTGATTATGGGAACGATGGTCGTCAAACAAGACAGTCGCTAGTTCAGGAGCGAGTCGACCAAGCAGATAAGGCCATTCATCAAGAGTTCAGGACCGGCATCGGCTCTTATAACCTGATGCCCCAATCGAATGTTTTGATCAATCAAGGAAATCACATCCGCTCCGAAAGCCGGTACGAGACCTTCTCTTTTCGCCCTCACTTCCTTCATCACCCGTTCCCAGTCAAGCTGACCCCTTCGATCAACTCCGATTTCAGGATGACATTGCAAGGCAAGTATCCGAATATCCGGGTTTCCTTTCCTCTTATGCGGACCCCTGACATCATATCCGATGGGAAGACCCGTCAATCCACTGGTACACAAAATTCGAAGTCTGCTCTCTCCTCCAAAAAGGCCAGGGGGGAAAAGGACATGAGAAGCATGGGTTTGTGCCACCGACAGACGCCTTGGGAGATCTCGAAACAAAGGATGACCCATCTCCATCACCCGAAGAGAACTTGGGCCAAACTCCAGTGCCCCAGGACTCGTCTGAAGACCATCAAGCCCCAGAAATGGAGCCAACTCATCAGCATCGGTTTGATAAGAAAAACAAAGGTCTAGTCGCCGAACTTGAGAATCAAAAGTGAGACTTGCTTCGCAGGCCGGTCTAGATATCTGTTCCCGAAGAAATCTCCCATGGGAATCAAAGCTGTTGAACCAGCTCCCACCGCTGACAAAGATTCCACCAAATTGCAGCGCCTCTCTGACCTGAGCCATAACCTGATCCTGATGAGTAAATTCACCTCCTTCGCGAAAGTCGATTCTAATTAGTCTCACCATA
>JAUYKR010000059.1 GCA_030699855.1 bacterium | reverse complement strand
CTCAGCCAGGTTCCGGCGGTTATATTTAGGAATACCCAGCTCGGTTCCCGCCACAGGGTTTCGATCAGGCTGCGGCCGATGCCGTAGCCGATGAGGAAAAAGGCGCCCACCGTTCCCGCCTTCGGCCTGCGAAAAGAGATCAGACTGAGAATGCTCATCAGGATCAGATTTTTCAAACTCTGGTACAGCATGGAGGGGTGGCGGCAGCCTTCCAGCTCCGGAACCTGGAAGCACCAGGGTACGCTCGTCACCCGGCCCCACAGCTCGCTGTTAAAAAAATTCCCGACCGTGGCCAATGCCAACCCAAGAGCTGCCGGAATGACAATGTTGTCAAATAATCTGAGGAGCTGCCATCCTTGCTTTCGCGCGAACCAACAGGCGAAAAGAATCACCGCGATCAGTCCGCCGTGAAAGCTGAGGCCTCCGTGCCAGACCTTGAAAATTTCAAAAAAATCTGTCCAGATCAGCTCCGGGCGATAGAAAAAGACGTAGCCCAGGCGGCCTCCGACCACGATCGCCAGCAAGGAGTAAACCACCAGATCTGCCACCTTCTCGCGCTCGTATTTTCCCACTCTGGTCAGCCACCAATAAGCCGCTCCCAGGCCCAGCAGGTAGGCCAGCGAGTAGTAGCGGATCCCAAGCGATCCGACTTCAAACAGATAGGGGGAGCTAGGAGGCGTGAGCATATTGAACGGCTTTTAGTGATGAGGCTTTTTTCTTAACTGCCCGAATTCCACTTTTTTTTCGTTCCGTCACCTTCGCCAGCTCTCCCTCCAAAATCCATTCCATCGCTTTGTTCACTTCCACCAACACATAATCGCCAGCTTTCAGATCTCCCTTGGCGGGGAAGCGAATGGTCCGGTTGGTTCTGGTCTTACCCGAAGCCAGGCCGTCTCTCACTTCATCGACCAACACTTCCCAGGTCTCGCCCACGTACTTTTTGTTGTTGGCAAAGGAAGTCTTTCGGATCAGATCGTTGAGGGCGTGATAGCGTTCGTTCTTCAACTCCTTCCCGACGTCATCCGCCAAGAAGCGTCCGGCATAGGTTTCCTTTCTTTCCGAATACATGGAGGTATACGACATGTCGAACTGAGCTTTTTTGGCAACTTTCAAAGTGTTCTGAAACTGTTCGTCAGTCTCTCCGCTGAAGCCGACGATCACGTCGGTACTGATGCCGGCTCTGGGCATGTGCTGGCGGATCATCTGAATCAAACTCAAAAAATGTTTGGCGGTGTAGTGGCGATTCATGCGTTTGAGCATGTCATCGTCGCCGGACTGCAGGGGAATGTGGACGTGCTCGCAGACGTGTGGAAGCTCCGCCATCACCTTGATCAGCTCCTCGCTGATGTCCTTGGGGTGCGGAGAGGTATAGCGAATTCGACGAACGCCGGATATTTTGTTCATCTCCCGCAACAAATGCGTGAAAGGGTGCTCAGGGGTTTCCCGGAAGTACTCGTCATAGACTTCGTTTTTGTTGCCGTAGGAATTCACGTTTTGCCCCAACAGTAAAATCTCCGTCACCCCCTGCTCCGCCATCTTTTTAGCGTCGCGAACAATCTCCGACATCAACCTCGACCTCTCCCGACCCCGTGAGTAGGGGACGATGCAAAAGGTGCAAAAATTGTCGCAGCCGGTCATGATCGGCAGAAAACCTCGGTAAGAAGTACTGATTCTCGGTTGAACTTGCAGGTATTTTTGATCGCCAAAATTCCTGCCGATGTCGAGCAGGGTTTCGTCGCGCAGGATGTAGTCCACCTGATCCAGGTCTTCCATTCGGAATACGAAGTCCACTGACTTCAGTGCTTTCAGCAGTTTATCCGGCCGTTTGTCCTCGCGGGTACTGGTCTGCCGCACCATACAGCCGGTGATGCCGACTTTCAGCTGCGGTTTCTTCCGCTTCATCAGTTCCAGCTCCTTCAGGTGGCCGATGATCTTATCCTCAGCCTTTTGCTTAATCGAGCAGCTCACGTAAATCACCAGATCCGCCTCTTTCCAGCTCTCGCACTGCACATAGCCGTTTCGCTCGCAAACGGTGGTCACTCGCTCGGCGTCGGCCACGTTCATCTGGCAACCGTGAACCTCGATATGATACTTCATATTCAGCTAAAAGAGCTTATTCATGATACTAAACCAGCTCGGATTTGCAATCTTCGCTGATTCAGTTGGTCACATTTTGTGACAGACTCATTTCCTTCATTATTTAAGCTTCTTCTGTTGCGGCTGCGTAATGAAATTCTTTCTGGTAACGATTGGGCGTTTCAGTTCTTTTTCCAGTTCCTTTCTGGCATTTCCGGCAATGCGCCCCCCAACAGTGGCATCTCGCTTCAATGCAGGAACACCATGAGACTCTTCGGTGCGATGGATCTCGGTCGTGGCACGCTCGCCCAGCATGGTAAAAATCAGTTCAAAATCATCCATGTGATCTCTCAGGTTTTCCCGTTCCAGGCCTTTGAGTTCTTTGTACTCTCTAGGAGTCAGTCCGAACGTTGCTTTGGATATTTCCGCAGTGAGGATCTCGTAATCCCTCTGTTCCCGCGCTCCACGCTGTTGCCACTCATCGGTCAATTCCTCACGGATGGTGATGCCTCGCATGCGCTTTTCAATCCAGCTATCGGAATACCCTTTCAGTTTGTAGAGCATTCTGGTTCGCTTGGTCGCTAGCTCAGGGTTCTCGATTTCCTGCACTCTTTCGTATCCGACTTTTGCCAGCCAGCGTTTGAAGGGCTCGGCTTTTGGGGAAGGAATGGATTGGATGATGCGGAAGATGCCCTCGGTATCGGCACAATCGGTTTCGCGCATCTTTCCGTCTTCCGCCGGTAATTTCAACTGTTCCCAAAATGGGAACGGTTGGGAGATTTCCTTGTCCCTTTCCTTTATTTTGGCCCAATAGGTTTTTGGTTGTGGGCTATCGGTTAGCGTAGTGACCACATCCAAAATAGAGAACCACCACTCATTGTTGTGAATGGTTTTTCTGATCTTCTTGCCTTTGAACAGGGCTATTTTTGTCGGTTCCATAATGGAAATAATTAAGATTATGTCTTTATGAAATATCGAATAATGCTATGAAATTATATTCATAATAGTAGAGATTGCAAGTATTTTTTGCTGAGATGAATTGACAGAATCGTAATCTGGGTCTCTCAACTATTTCGTCCCATATTTCTTCTTGTAGAAGCTTTCTTCGGGAGTTGCTAAGCATATCAACTGGCGAAGATATGATCCCACGACTTGCCGCGAGTTTTTTGATTCTTTACAAGACAAAAGTGGTCGATTTTTCCCCCGCTGCTAGTGCACCCTCACCCTCCACTCTCCACTTTTTCTCAGCCGAATGAAGTCGACGATGCGAGTATACATGGGGATGAAAAAGCGGCCCCACAAATACCAAGCGCTGATGAACAGCGCGGGGACGATCAAGAAGGTAAAGTGCTGTCCAAACAGTTCCACCTTGATCAAAAAGTTGTAGACCAGGTGGAGAAACACCGCCATGATGAAGCCTTCGAGCACCATTACGTTGCGCTTGATCGAAAAGTTGAAGCTCTCCCGCTTTTCCGCCGGAAGCAGGTGAAAGAAGGTGGCGTGAAGACGAATGGCATGGCTCAGATTGTAGCCCAAATTATGCCACAGGCGTTCCTGTTTGCTGCCCTCGTCCACAAAGGGGGCGAAGTAAGCTCGGGCAAAGTAGAAGCCGAACACGCCGGTGAAAAAAGTATGAGCCAGCATGGTTCCCAGCGAGCGAATGGTAAAGATGGCGAAGAAATTAGAGCTGTAGCCAAAGCTCTCGTAAGCGCGGAAGAAGTAATAGACGTTCTCCGCCAGGGCAAAGCCCAGGCCGATGGCCGCTGCGTAAATGATGCCATCGACAATCTGGTTAAAGACGTGCTCAAAGCGTTGAGCCGCGTAAATAAAGGCGATGGCTTTTACCGTTTCCTCGATGACGGCCACGAAGATCAAGAATACCAGGGAAAACGATATGGTGCTGTTAAAGGTGGTTTGCAGCAGGGACACCAGATTAAGATCTGGAAAGTAGGTAAAGAAAAACTGCAGGGCGAAGACGGGCAAGGTGGCCACTAATCCCAAGAAAGTCGAAAATGCGATGGCTTTATACGGTTCTGGATCGCGCTTATCAAGCTGCCGGTACACGAATGTCCAAGCCAGGGCGGGTAGGCAGGCCAGGAGTACCAGGATGACGATCGTTGTGGTGGAAATATCGAACATAAAGGGCATTTTTGTTTCGAAGGGTGCCCACTATGATAACATAAAAGTGCAGAGTTTTCAAGGGTCGCTCAGCACTCAATTTCCATCACTTTGGTTATTCTTTTGCCACTTGCCGATTATCTGGCGGGATTTGCATATAGTTCAGCAGAAACTCTCCCAATTCCTTAAAGAGCGGTCCCGCCACTGCGTTTCCCCACTGACTGCTGTGGGGGCGATCCATCTTCACCAAAATGGCAAAACGAGGCTGCTCAAAGGGCGCGAAGCCGGTATAACTCCCTATGGTCGTCCCGTCACCTTTTTCATAGAGACCCCTGGTGGCGATCTGGGCCGTTCCGGTTTTTCCTCCAACCAGATAGCCCTCTACGCCCCCGGTTCTTGCCTCTCCCTGTTTCACGGCGCTGACCAGCATGGCCTTCATAAGCTTCGAAGTTTCCGGAGTGATGACTCTTCGGATCACTTTTGGCTCCTGGGGAACAAAAAGACCTTCTTCATCCAAACTTCCGGCCACCAGGGTCGGTTGCATCAGCAAGCCGCCGTTGATGACCGTCGAAAAGGCGTTGATCATCTGAATGGGGGTCACGGCAATGCCTTGACCGAAGGCCTTGGTAATCATGTCGCTTTCCGACACCCATTGGCGATAGTGGGGAAGGGTTCCGCTGTGCTCGTCCGGCAGTTCGATAAAGGTTTTTTCTCCAAAGCCAAAGCTCCTCAGGTAGTCGTACATCAGATTCGGCCCTAACTTCTTGGCTACAAAGGCCATGCCCGTATTCAAAGATTTTTCCAAGACCTGGGTCATGGAGACGGTTCCGTAGTATTCATTAGTTGAATTTTTTATGGTGTAGTCGCAGATTTTGATTCTTCCGTCGGCAAGCCGTTCCACCACCTTGCTTTCGTTTTGTGGCAAAACACTACTGACATAGTGGCAGTCTACCTTCAACGGTTCAGTGTCCCGGAAGGTGGTCACGTGCCGGACTTCTCCGGAATCAATGGCCGCCGCCATCACGATCGATTTGAAGATGGATCCCGGCTCGTAAATATCCGAAACGGCCGAATTGCGGTAAACGCGAATGCCCTCCTTATTTTTGTAGCGAAAGAAGTCATCTTCCCCCTGCTTGAACAGCTCGATGCTGTAGCCGGGGTTATAATACAGGTGGTAGGAGTTCTCTTCCTTCGTCTGACGGACTTCCAGGTTGTTCAGCTCTTCCGAAGTCAGCTTGACCTCCTCTTTTTCGTAGACATCTCCGGGCTGGTTGGGATTAAAGCCCGGGTAAATGGCCATGGCCAGTATTGCTCCGGTCATCGGATCCTGGATGACCACTTCGCCTTTTCTCGATCTCGTGGCCAGGACCTGCTTTTCCAGGAGTTCTTCCACTTTATTTTGGATGACCTGGTCAATGGTGAGCACCACGTCCGTTCCGTTGACGGCTTGCTGGATTGAGCTGGATCGAGCCGTAAGCGTCCGTCCGCGAATGTCCACCTCGCCGCGGATGAAGCCCCTTTTTCCGGAAAGCAGGTCATTCATGCTCTTTTCGATCCCATAGACCGGATTAAAGGCGTTGTCGAGAAAGCCCAGAATTTGCGGAGCAAATGGCCAATTGTCCTGTTCGGCGTAGTTTCGCCAGTGTTCATCCGTCATGCCCAGACCAACCACCTGCAGAGCACGAATCTTTTGCGCGGTCTCAAAGTCAATTTTATTCAGGATCTTGACGTAGCGGTTTGGTCGTGGAGACAGGGAAAATTCCAAATCTGTATTTTTTATGCTTAAAATCGGCCCCAGCATGCCGGCGGCTATCTTCGGGTCCTGAATTTGAACGGGATTGGCCCAGACGGTGGTGGCGGTGGTGCCCACGCCGGTGATTTGCAAGTCCTGGACCCTCTTCAGGGCTTCTGTTCCCACGTTGATCTTCAGGGTCACGAAATCGCGATCTACCTTATTGAACTTCATGGTCAGGTCGCTGATATATTCCTGCAGCAACTCTTCTTCCGATTTTAGAACCGGTTTGGGAATTTCAAAAGCGGGGTTCAGAAGCTGTTGATGTTCGTAGTCCCGCTGCTGGGCGGCTCTCTTTGCCCCAAAGAAGCGGTCGTCCAGGGTGTGGTTAATACAAG
>JAUYKR010000056.1 GCA_030699855.1 bacterium | reverse complement strand
ATTGTCAGAACAAGTTCACCATCGTGTGTACCCAGCGTGAGCGTTGCTGCTGCTCCGTCGACTCCTTCGTCATCTTTTTCCAAAGCTGACGCGAGAGCATCTTCACTGTCTTCTCTTGGATCTTTGGTGGTTGACATGGGAATTGAAAAATAAGGGTATTCAAATCCCCCTAAGGTCACAATATACCCTCCCGGCAGCCAAAAGGTCAAGCACAGAAACTTCCCAAAAAAAGAGCTTGAGTCTTCCGCCGCTTCCTTTTAGTATATCGCCAGGTTTGGTTCGGCTGGACTTTCATATCGGTTACAGAAGTTGGGGAGTGCTTCTCGAGCAGTCTCGGTTTTAATTTCCGAGATCGCATAGGGGGGATGCATGACAGTTTTGATGGTTCTGCTCTTCCGTCAAGGGAAGAGGGTAGATACCCTCCTGTCACGTTTCTCTCTCACTCCCCAAAAGTTTTGAGAAATGGTGACAGGAGGATATGTGTCTTCTTCAAAAAAGCCCACCGCCACCGCGTCATTATGACCCTCATAAACCTCCTACCGAGGGACAATAATCTTTCCCACTTTTTCGTAGACTTCCTCAATCGAATCTTCATCTTCCACCTTCACCTGGTGGGTGCAGAGGTGGGCTTGTTCAACCTCCCGGCGGGCGCTTTCCAGGCGCTGGTTCAGCTCCCGTTCCTTAATTTCACTGCGGGAAACAATGCGATTGATCAAGACTTCCTCACTGGGGGGGAGTAAAAAGATGGATGCCAGTTTTCCTTCCAAAAAATCGGCTTTGCCGGCGGCGATGGTCTCCCAAACCTTTTTGAGTCCCTGAATATCCAATTCTTTTATGACGACCTTATCTTGCTCAACCGCTTCCTGAATGGGCTGCTTCAAGGTGCCGTAGCGGGCTGATTCGTGAACGACGGCGTATTCCAAAAAATCTTCGGCGGCGATGTGCTGGTCAAACTCTTCATCCGATATGAAGAAATAGGGATTACCCTGTGATTCTCCCGGGCGCATTTTGCGGGTGCTGACCGACTTGGGGAAGACGAAGTCGGGGTGGTTCTCCCGCAACTTCTTCACCTGCACGCTTTTGCCGACGCCGGAGGGGCCGAGGATCAAGTAGAGCATTTTGGGTACGGAAGAGTGGTGTGAAATTACTTGCTGTGGAAGAGGATCTGCTTGTTTGGTGTTTTAAGATAAGTTCTTTGCAACTAAAAACCTGTTATCACATTTTTCTCTTCGTTTGTCCTCGCAGCATAATTTCACACCACTCTTCCGTACTTTGCTGTTATTTTCCTGCTACCCAGAATTCTTCCACATGAACCGAGCGGTCGCTGAGGCGAGCTCGTACGGTTACTTTACCGTCCTGGAGGCGGATGTGGTAGCGGGAATTATAGTGGTCGCAGTCGTCGAAGTATCCGTCTGTCGGGTCAACCGGAAAGGTGAACAGATATTGGGGCACGAGCGCGTCGCAAACGTCTGCCGTGCCAGATTTCAAAATCTTAAACTGATTGGCGATGCGGGGTAGGCGTCCTTCTTCCTCCTGGTAAAGCTGCAGGGCAGCGAGGATATCCTTGATATCATCTTTGCGCTGGGCATCCTGTTGTTCCATCAGACTGGCTTTGCTCAAGGAATAGATGATGAGTGCAGCGATGGCAACGGCGGCGATAATGAAGATGGTGATGGCGTTCTTTTCTTTCATGGCTAAAGCCTAAGATTATGGTGGGGATAGAATAGTAGAAAAGGATTGTTGATGCTAGTAATTTTGCAAAGAAACAGAGGGCTGGTTTTTTACTGACGTACCCACAACAAAAACCCCTCTGGCAAAAGCCAGAAGGGTTTTTGAAAATTCATTTTTAGCGGGTCTGGGAATAGGTAGTAGCGTCGCTCAGGGTGGCGTTGACGGTCACGCGGGTTCCAGCGGCGTTACGGGATATGGTATAGCCGGAGGCGTACGTGGCGCAGTCGGTGTAGGAACCGGTGGTGGGGTCGGCCGGAACTTCGGCGATGTATTCATCGACAATGTCGGCACAAATATTAGCGGCGGCGTTGCTGATGGCTTCGGTGGCGGCCGTAATTTCTGCAGGGAGGGCGCCATCATTATCTACCGCGTACTGCCAGACGGCGTTCAGAATGGTGTTGACGTCGGCGCGGCGGACCGCATCATTGGCGTCGTCAATATTCTGTCCGGGATTGAGAGCAACAATGGTAATTCCCGCCAGGATGACGAGAATGACGATCGTGACCAGGATTTCAATCAGGGTGAAACCCTTCATGACCTTAAGGTTGCCTTTCATACGCAAAAGTTTAGTAAATACAATGATGCTAATGTAGCAAGGGGGGATGAGTTTGCAAGCGCTCCTGTATTTCACAGAAGGGACAAATACCACCGCGCAATATCAGAGCCAAAGACTAAGCTTATAAGCAGTCCCGTGAAGAGAAAAGGAGCCAGCGGGATTTTTCGTTTTCCAGAAGCCTTTTTATTCAAGACCAGAAACAATCCGAACAGACTTCCCAGGGCGTAGGTGAAGAAAATTGCTACTAACAGCAACTTCCATCCTAAGAAAAATCCTATTGAAAGAGTAAGGAAAATATCACCTGATCCTAATCCCTTGCCGCGGGTGATCAAGTACTGGCTGGTCATCAAAAGAAAACCTACCACGCCTCCAATGACTCTTATGATCCAGAACTCCGTAGCTGTCGGATCAGCTATGCTTACGAGTCCCAAGACCAGAATGGTCATGATGAGGGATTTTGGAATGGCTTGATATTGGTAGTCGAACAATGTGGCCAGAAAAAAAATCATCACGAAACTGTACAGCAGGCTGACCGAAACAACGCTGTTGGGATCGATGAGCGGGGGAAAATGGAGCGGTTGCAGAACGCTTAAAACGAGCCCCACGCAGAGGAGGCCGGTTAGCAATTCAATGACGGGATAATAAGCGGGAATGGGGCGACCACAAAAGCGGCAGCGGCCGCGGCAGAAGGTGAGAAAGCTCAAGATGGGAATCAGATCGAGGACGCCGAGACGATGGTCGCAAACATCGCAGCGGGAGCGAGACAGCGGCGACCAGTTTTTTTCGCTTCCAAAGCGGCTGACCAGGGCGTTAAAAAAACTGCCCAGACAAGCGCCGACGCAAAAGATGAATACAATGAGGAGTGGGATCATGGAGTGGATGAGGGAAGAATCTTTTCATAAGCTTCCAGATCAATGTCCGGTAAAGGGGGGAGCGCGCCGTTTGTGGGAGCAAGTCGAAACAGAAATAAGTAGAGAAAGGCGGATACCCCAATGAGTACCAGGATCGTTCCGATGACGATCACTTTAACCCATATGCCGTTTTTCATGAGAATTTGGTGTGAAGAATAAAGGTGAGGATGAGGGCGGCGATATCCGTCTGGCGGACATCCAAACTGTCGATGGTGATGGCGTAGGGCAGGTTTTCAAAAGCTTGTAAAAAGCTCTGAACCGTGTCCAAAGAGGCGGAAATTTCCAGGCGGTAGGTCACTTTTTCCTGAATCTGGTTGTCGCGCTCCTGACCGGTTTGGATCGTGGCCAACTTCATGGAGATCTTCCGGCTTTCCGCCAGTTCTTCCACGGTGGTGACAAAGGGCAGCAAGTCGGGGACGGTAGGGCGAAAGCGTTCGATTTCTTCCAGGACTTTGTTCAGTTCCGTTTGCTCCGTTTCCACTTCCTTGTCGATTTGCTGGAGAGCCTTGATGGTTCCTTCTATTTTTTGATTGGTATGAGCCAATTCAGCTCTCATGCCGGAGATCTTCCAGCTGAACAGGCTGATGCCAACCATCGCCAAGACAAACCAGAATATCGTCAGACGCACTAATGGACTCTGCCAAAGATAGGAAAGAAGTAGTCTCATGAGCTTTTAAGAGTAAAGCGGACAGTAAAAGGAATCTGATTTTTTTCGTCCAGGTTGGAAGCGGGAAAGAAGACTTGCTGGATAAACGGCAGTTTTCGCAGGGTTTCGTAGACGGCGATAACCTGTGTTCTGGTGGGAGCGGTTCCCTTGAGTTCGAACAGGGTTTTGTCCTGGAGCAGGCCAAATTGAAAGGCTTCGAAGACAGCTCCTTCCGGAAGCACGCGGCGGATCACTTCCAGAATGTTCGCGTAGGGTGTTTGATCGAGCTTGACGTTGCTCAGGGCTTTTAATTCCTGGTTGGCGGCCGTGATCCGCTCCTCCAAGCTTTTCGGTTTTTTGGTGTGAAACTGGCGTTCAACGATCGTCAGATTTTGCTGAGCGACGCGAAGCTGAGCAGTGGTGTTTCCCCAGCTGAAGCCAAAGACCATCAGCCAGGCGACGCTGAACAGCAGGATGATGGTCATCATGACAAAAAACCAAGGGCTGGTTTCTTTCCATAGGGCGATGGAACGAACCAAAGGTGGGAGAAGGTTGATGGAATGTTTGGTGGGAGCGGTGATCGAATAGTCGGTCATGGCGGCGCCGATGGCGCTGGGGAGGAGTTTCTGAGTATTTCCTCTCTTCAGTATCGATTCAGATCTCTTTCCCGTCTTTTTGCTGGACTTCTTTGGCGCTTTTTTCTCTTGTCCCTGAATGTCATGAACCTGGAAATTACTGATCAGATGAGGGTTTCTCGCTTTTGGAGTTAAAAGCTGGCTGAGATCACCCTCCAATTGCCCTAATTTGCTGTTCTTGTGTTCTTTGAAGAACTGACGGAAGGGGTAATAGAACAGGTTGTTGCCGACAAAAATAAATTGGAGGCGGGAGGATTGTCCGATTTTCCCTTTTCCGGTTTTTTTAGCGTCTTTTTTTGAATGCTTTACCGGCGTCTGTTCGGAATGTGGAGGCTCTTCGGATGGAGTGGTCAAAGCATTCTCGACATCAAGCTGCTCGAGAACGTTGTCTAATTCCTGAGCCAGTTTTTTTAAGGGGCTAAGGGTGGCCAGGTTGAGGTCGACCAGGGAAATTCTCTTTGCCCGCGATTCGTAATTTTTTTCATTGAGACCGAGATGAGCCATCAGCGCTTTTTTGAAGTCGTTTTCTCCGATTCCGATCTGGTGATAGTCGTGCAGCCTCCCATCCGAGTAAAATAAGACGGCGGTATCTTTATTCTGAAGGTCGAGGAGAACGGTGGCGGGACATTTGGGATGAGAAAGAGCGTGGAGAAGATTTTCCGTTCTGATCGAAAACCCCAAAGGGGTCAAATGGCAGGATAAAAAGAAATCGTAATAATCCTGCACGACCTCCAGAGGAGCGGCGCTGAAGAGCACTACCTGGGATTGTTGATGGGACTCGACAATGTGGTAATCCCAGGACACCTGGTCGATGCTGAAAGGAAGGATCTTTTCCGCTTCGAAGATGATCGCCTGCTCCCGCTGACTTTCTTCCAGCGAAGACGGGATAGTGAAGCTCTGTTGGAAGGTCAGCTCTTCCGGCACTTCAAAGATCAAATCGGTGGTGTCGATGGCGTGCGGTTTTGCTTTTTTTAAGCCCTCCCGGATCAGTGTTCTCAGGGCATCTGAATCGACAATTCGTCCCTGTTCCATGACTCCCTCTGGGAGGATGATGGCGCTTAATTTGTCAACGATCTTGATCTTCTGATAGCTCGTGCTGACCTCGGCGATGACCAGGGTGTTGTCCTGAATGGTGATTCCGATCCTTTTGGTGGTGAGCAGCGCCATAAAGAAGGTCTAATTTTCGCTCCAGTTGGTGAGTTCGAGATTAATGGCTTCGCCGTTTGTCGTTACCGTCACTTCGGCGGTCACGATTTGCTGGATGTTTTGGTCGCTGACGGTGGCGGTAATGGTTTTGTTCGTATCGGTACCGATGACGGAGGCGGTACAGCTGGCGCCATCCGGTAGGGAAATTGCTCCTCCCGCATAGCTTATCGTATCTTTTAAGTGTCTCAACACTTCTTCTATGCAGGTTTGGGCGTATTGTTGTGTTGTTTGAGATTGTTCGGTGGACAGTTCCGATTGCAATCGACTGATGCTGAAAGAGGTGAGGCCCGCCACCACGATGACGATGAAGGAGAGTAGAAGGATGACGGCGATGATGGTGGAGTAGGCTCTCATATTTTTTAATTACTACTTCTCAGGTTAACCGAGAAAGTCTCGGTTCGCTGGATGGAAGTATCGTTGGTGCTCTGGAGGGTCACCGTTCCGGTGACGATGCCGGGAGTATTGTTGGGGGTGGCAAAATTAAAGATCAGATTGGCGACGGTCACTTTGTTGGTGATGAGAGAAAGAGTTGGTCCGGAACCCCTTTGCAGGGTGAGGTCGCTGCCGGAACTGCTGATAATGGTGGGATTTTCACCGGCTTCGCTCATGATAACGCTCAGTGTTCCCGGGTGGCTGCCGAAGGTCGAGGCGCCTTCATTTACCCCTTGTGCCGCACGAAGGGCTGCGGTGACGTGTCGGGTGACAAATTGACTATTGTAGGCCAGTTCCTGTCGGATCAGGTACTGCTGTTTTCCCACTACGATGTTCAGGAAGAACATGGTGATGGCTCCCAGGATAATGACGACGATTACCGAGGAGAGCAGCATTTCGACGAGGGTGAAACTGCGAATTGTTTTCACCCCGCCCTTGGTTGGATTCCGCTCACTTTTACTCTTTTTAGTTGCGAGCTTCATTTTTTAGAAAGTTTATGGTCTGAATTGAAGGCGTACTTTTCGTACCTCTGGCGTGTTTTTGCCGTTGCCCGTGAGCGTGACTTTATATTGAATCCAACGGGTTCCAGTGGCCTTTGGATCGACCACAAGGAAAGAGGAAAAATCAGTGAAGTTTGTTCCGGATGCTCCGTCCGGACCAATCCAAACAGAGCGATTGAGATTTGTCTGAGTGTTGGCGGTACGAATCTGAAAGCCAACGGTAGAGTTTCCGGGAATAACTCCTTCCCAATTCAGCGTATTCCATTTGGTTGAATCCGAACCGGAGTCGAGCGGTGGTGAGGTATACGTTCCGGATAGCACGTAGGTTTTTCCCGGATGGCGGATGATGTACAGCCCGTTTCGAAAGTGATTGGTGGTGACATAGATCGCATCCTGGTTGGCGACAATACTGCGAGCGTTTCCTTTGAGATCAAGACTGTGAACTAGCCAAGGTTTGGCGGGGTTTTGGATGTTGATGATCTGAACGGCTTGTTCTTTATCCCAATTGCTCAGAAAAGCATACTGATCGAAAATGCTGATGCTGGTTACCTGTTCGTTCGTATCTAAACTTCCGACGAGCCGCGGAGAACGCGGTTCTCGAACGTCATAAATAATAAGTTCCGGCTCTTGATAGAATTGCTGGGAACCCAGATAAACGAAATGGTCGTGATAGCTAATGGCCTGACTAAAATGACCTGAATGGATACTGGTCTGAGAAAGGATTTGAATATTTTCTGGTTTCGAAACGTCGAGAATTATAAATGAGGAGCCTCCATTCATAGCCAGGTAGGCTCTCTGATTATCAACAGCGATGTCTTCCACCGATCCTTCGAGGTTGATCTTTCCCAGTGGTTTCAAAAGCTTTCGGTCGGCGGTATCGAAGATGTAAAATTCTTCTCGATTATTTTTCGTGGCGCCAAAATACAGTCGACCTTCTTCAATCGCGACGCTCAAGCCGGTGTGATTTCCGAAGAGGATGCTAAATATTCCGACGAGATAAGGTCTGCGATCGTTACTGATGTCAACGACCTGAAGTTCGGCAAAGGGGTTGCTGGTGGAGACGTAAGCGCTGTTTCCAGAAATGGCGATATCCGTGGGATGTCCCAGCAAATAGGTCGATCCCAGAACTGACACTTTCTCCGGATGGGACACGTCGGCAATGAGGAAATTTGAATCTGGCCAGATGGAAGACTGATTTCCGACCAAGTAAGCCCGACTGTTTCGAACCGCCAAGTATCCCGGTTTGCCGCGATAGGAAAAAGACAAGCCGGTTTCCTGGACGGAGTCATTCCAGGAGCCGCTGTTACTGGAAAGGACGAGGGTTCCGCCGCTGACGAGATCATCGTTGCCATCGTTTTCACCAATTTCATTTTCATTATCATCTTCGCTCATGGGTTGGCCATCATCATTGTCCGGCCCATTCAGATCGATAGCCGTTTGATCGTGGGAGCCCTGCTCCCATTCTTGCGTCGAATCACTGCCTAACTCAAAAACACTCCAGTCGGAAAGATAGTGTCTGGACGTCACTTGCTGGTCTTTTCCGCTATCGGAAAGCCAAGAGACGGTGATGTTGATTTCTTTGGTTCGCGGATCGAGAGTTCCGTCATCCGTTACATTGCCGCTGCCGTCTCGAGACGCGCTGTTGATAGCGATTTGGCGGGTAAATATGCCGTTGATGGTGTCTTGCTCTTCTTCCGTGAATGACCAGGTGTTGTTTTCAAATCGCAGCCCATGATTGCCGTCGCGCAAATAGAGGAAGTTATCGTCACGAATAAAACGAACAGCTTCGTAACTCTCTTCCAGGATCCGATAGGCGCGACCACTTTGATCGCTTTGCAGGCTCGTTTTGTGAATGGTGACCAGAACTGAGGTGGCGGCGGTGGCGATGAGGGTGAATACCGTAATGCTGACCAGGCTCTCGATCAACCCAAAGCCTTTTCCGGAACGTTTTGTTGATTTCTTTTTCAGCATTTTTTTAAGGTCGATACTGGATACGAATGTCGGTCACCTCCGGCGTGTTATCGCCGTCACTGGTCATATTTACCCTGTACTGGATCCAGCGGGTACCGCTGGCGTCTGGACTGGTGGTGATAATGGTTTGATTGGCGGTATAGCTGGTTCCGTTCGTTCCATCTGGTCCCACCCAGATGGCGGATGCTAAGTTTCCTTCGGTATCCGCGGTACGAATCTGAAAATTCAGACTGGTCCCGGTGGGAACCGTCCCTTCCCAGTTGAAGGTTAGCCATTTGGTGGTGCTTGATCCGGAGTCGATTTCCTGAGAGGTGTAGTTACCAGATCCAAAGTACACCGGGACGGGATAGGTAAAAATGTAAAGAGCCGAGCTGTTGTTGTCGGAGGTGACATAGACGGCGTTCGCGTTAGCCTTGAGTCCATTTCCTCTTGATCCCAAGTCGAAGGTTTCAACCAGTTGAGGATTGTTGGGACTACTGATATCAATGATCTGAAACTCCTTATTGTTTTCGGCGGTGGTCAAGAATGCGTAGGTATCAAACACATCCACGGCTCGGCCTTCGGTGTCTAAATCAACTCCGCCGGGAACAGTGGGGTTGGAAGGCGTGCTGACGTCGACAATGATAAATTCGTCGCCACTGCCGGTCTCTTCGCTGACAAAATAGATCTTTCCGTCCATGTATGCCACGTCTTCGCCTTCTTCACTGGTGACGGTATGAGTGGCGAGCAATTGGATGCTGGATGGGTTAGAAACATCCAAAACTCGGAGCGTGTTGGTGGGATGATCGATGGCCAGGTAGGCAATGTTATTGTTGACGGTAATTCCCGCCACGTCGTCACCGATCTCATATTGTCCGACAATGGTGGGGTTGGTGGGAGTTTGAACATCAAAAATATAAAACTCCTGATCGCTGTTCTTTTCCATGCCCAAGTACACATAATTTCCGCTGACCCAGATACTTTCGGGTTCTTCGCTGTGGGGCACGTTGTACGTGATGGCGACAAAAGGATTGCCGCTGTCGCTGACGTCGATAACGATCAGTTCTTTGTCGCTTTTGTTGGTGCCCACGTAGGCGTAGTTTCCCTGAACTGCCACCACGATTCCATTCACACTGCTTTCTAAACTGAGGGATCCCAATTCTGTGACATTCGTGGGATCTGTTACGTCTAAAACGCGAAAATTATCAAATCCGCCCTGCCAGTCCGTGACCATGTAAGCCGTATCTCCCACCACGTCGATGTCGTTGGCGTCGGCGTTTTGATTGCTTTCAAAAATCTGACTCTGTTCTTGAA
>JAUYKR010000055.1 GCA_030699855.1 bacterium | reverse complement strand
CGATATCTCCCAAAAGAGTAAACACTTGCGGCGAGAGAACGTCATCGCTTCCGCTCCGCAGCGTCGCGAACAACGTCAAGAAAAGCAGCGTTGGGCTGAACTTTTTCTGATCAACACCTTGCGAAAAAAGACCACGATTGTCTTTACGGTGCTGGCGATAGCGTTTTTCGCGGCCGTGGTCTACATCGCCATTCCTTCCGCCACCATCAGCTTGTCCCCGGCCACCAATGTCATCGACAAAACCATCAACATTACTCTGGCGAACCCCAACACTCAGCAGGCCGTTTTCCGCAACCCCAATGCTAACGTGATTCCCTCGATTCCGATCGAAATGGAATTTGAGAGAAGCATCAGCTATCCCACCACCGGCAAGGTGTTTACCGGATCATTGTCTCGCTGTAACCTAAAAGTAACAAACGAGCGCAATACTCCCTGGACCCTTATCCCCAAGACCAGATTTCAAGATCCTTCCGGTGTCGTCTTTCGCACCGATGAGCAGGTGGTGGTGCCAGCGGCGCGTTTTGAGGTTCTTCGCGATGAGCAAGGCGTGGCCAGGAGCAAAAAAGCTCCAGGGACTTTGGTGGTCAGCGTGGTGGCCGACGAATTCGACGCTTTTGGCAACATCATCGGAGCGAGAGGAAATCTGATCGCCGACACGAAATTTATTCTTCCTGCCTTATCTAAATTCAATCAAGGTCTCATCTTCGCCAGCAATGAAAGGGCATGTAGGGGAGGAGTCACCGCTTCATATCAAAAGGTGATGGCGGAGGACGTCGCGGCCGCCCAGAAGAAGATAAGGGAGGAATTGGAGACAGCCGCTCTGCAGTATCTTGCCGACTATGTCGAGGGGGAAAACGTAAAGCGAGCGAAAAGCCCTGAGCAGTATCCGTATGGCTCTCGGCTGGTATTTTTCAACAATTCTCGGGCCATTCAGTATAATGTTTCGGAAATAACTCTTCCGGAAAATATTGAGGGTCAGAAGGCTAACGAGTTTACCGTTGCCGGTAAGATGAAAGTAAAAGGTATTGCCTATGAACAGCACCTGTACACCGACCTCCTTGAACAGGGTTTACTTTCCAAGGTTCACCCCAGCAAGGTGCTTTCCAGCATCGAATTTAATTCCACCACTCAGTCGATTGTCTTCAGTGATTCTGATCTGGAAACACTCGACAAGATCAAACTGGGTATTACCGTGCGTGGACTGGAAGAATATAATTTTGATCCCCGCAGTCCCCAAGGGAAGGAAGTTGTCGATCGCATCCTGGACTACGTGCCGGGAAAGACCAAGTCCGATGCCCTGTATTTTGTTAATAATCTCGAACCCATTCAAAAAGCGGAGGTGACGCTGTGGCCATTCTGGAGCCAGACCATGCCGGGAAGGAAGTCGAGTATTTCCATCAGGGTGAACTAGCGGGTTCTCGCCTCAGCTCTCGCAAAAGAATCAAGAATTGTTTTTTGAGCAGCAGCGCCATCATCCCGGCGTAAATAAGCATGCCCAGAGCCACCAAGCCTGTGAGTTGCAGGAGGAGCGGAATCAATCGTTCGGACCAGGTGAAGCCGGAAAGGATCAACTGAAGGCAGGCGGTCATGACGATTGAAGCGACCAGAAAGGCAAAACAGTAGCTGATCGAAAAAAATCCGCCCTCCCGCAAATATTTCCAGCGCAACACGGCGCCGCAGGCGAGCACGGCCAGGGTCACGCTTATGGAGCTGGCCAGCCCAACGCCCGCCACTCCCATGTCTTTCGACAGCTCCAGTGCCAGCAGGGTGTTGATGATGACGGAGCTGACGCTGATGACAAACGGCCAGACGGTATCGTGAAAGGCAAAGAAAACCCGGACGATCAAGGGGTACACCGCTGCCGGGATCAGGCCTATGCAAAGGACGCTCAGGGTCCTGGCGGTGCTCGTGACCGCCTCGCCCCCAAAGCTGCCGCCGCCCAAAAACAATTCGATCAGGGGTTCGCGAAGGGCATACAGGCCAAAGGCGGCCGGAACCGTGAGGAATAAAATATGATTGAGCTTTTGTCGCAGGTATTTGGCCAGGTGATGATGTCGCTCCTCAATCGCCATTTGGCTGACGAGCGAAAAACTGCTGATGGCGAAGGAGACTCCGATGACGCCGATTGGGAAGGACTGAATGTCCTGGGCATAGCGCAGGACGGTCAGACTACCGCCCAGGAGGGCGGTGGCGATCACGCCCTCGATGAAGAAGTTAATCTGCACGCTGGCCATGCTGAGGATTCTGGGAACGGCGGTCACAAAAAGTTTCTTCATCGACTGGCTCCAGGTGATCAGCAAAGGGTTCCAGTGGAAGCCCAGGCGCCAGGCGGTGATGCCTTGGATGAAGGCGTGCAGGAAGGCTCCCAAAACCACTCCGTAGGCAACTCCCTGAATGCCGAAGCGTGGAGCTAAAGCCAGGATTCCAAAAATAATTCCGGCATTATACAAGATCGGGGCCATAGCGAAGCCCCAGAAGCTGCGAAACGCGTTTTGGACGCCGGCAAAAATCGATGAAAAGGTGAATAAAATGGGGGACAGGACCATGATCCGGAGCAGCTGGGCGGACAGGGCCTGGGTTTCCGGAGGGAGCGCGGGGTACAAAAAGCCGGTGATGGCCTCCGAAAACATGAAGATGATCAATCCCACCAGTAAGACCACCGCCAGAAACACGTTCAGCACCGTCGAAACAAAAGCCCAGGCTTCACGGCTGTCGTTTTTTCGCAATGACAAAAAAAGCGGCACGAACGAAGCTGAGATTGCGCCGAAAATTAAAAGACGATACAGTGTGTCCGGTACTTGGAAAGCGGCGAAATACGCGTCACTGATCGGAGTCGTGCCAAACACATTTGCCAACTCATGGTTGCGAAACAGTCCAAGCAGTCGGGAAATCAGCGATGAAAGGGCCAGCAGAAGCGTCACGATGCAGGTAAAGCAGTGATGCTATTCTAGCATAATCCCTCCCATGACCACGCTCCTTCAATTGATATAAAGGTGCAGAAAGAGTAATATGATACGATCGTCTCACATATCCCATCATGGCAGATCCCAATACCATCAAAGGCCAGCCAGAAGGCGCTCCAGAGGTCCATAGTCCGGAAAAAGTGTCGACTCCCAGCCTGGAGCCTCGTCAGGTGAGCGGAAGCCGTGAGGGAATCGCTCAGACACTCATGCCCGGAGAGGCTGGCGCGGAGAGCGGGGCCGATTCGATCGAGTCCGGTG
>JAUYKR010000050.1 GCA_030699855.1 bacterium | reverse complement strand
TGATGATAAGGCCAGCGACTTGGCCCTTAACGCTAGTCGAAGACTTGATGGCGCATTGCGTGCTAAAAAAATTACCGTGTCGGTATTGCTGCAATTTTTGGGTGTTATAAAATCGCATCCACAGGTATGTCTCCTTCTGAGTCTTTTACTAGAATTTCCGAAAGGCAAGGTCAAGTTCAAAACGGTAAGAGACCTTGTTCGGTTAAAGATAGGTCAAGTGGGACAAGGACAATCTCTGGTGCCAATACTTGATGAGGACACAGGGCCTGACCTCAGCAGTGAGGTGAAGCCTCCATCTGTTTCGACTCAAGCTGCTCCACTGCCTGGAAAAGCTGACGATGACGATACCAAACCCGACCTTGTATTTAGACCTCCATCAGCTGAACCTGCGGACGATACGGTTTCCGGGCCTGCTTTGACGTCATGTGCAGGTGAGCCCGTGGAGGGCTTACTGATGGTGGAT
The DNA here is from genome assembly GCA_030699855.1 of bacterium. Taxonomy (GTDB): domain Bacteria; phylum Patescibacteriota; class Gracilibacteria; order JAUYGZ01; family JAUYGZ01; genus JAUYKR01. Next base: position 3,793 of record JAUYKR010000050.1, on the reverse strand, counting down.
TTTGACGATCTCCCTGTAGTGAGACAAGGATTGGATGACTCTTTCGATGTGACCGATCTAAGAACCCCTCCGTCTTTTCCAGAAGTGGCACCTCCAGCTGCCTCTCCAGAATCCGCCCTGGAGGAGACAAGACCAGTGCCGGACTTCGAACCACCAGAAGACAGGTCGGATGAAGACCTTTTCGCTGATGACAAAATTGTTGACGCACTTGATTTTCCCCCTTCGCAGACTCAGGAGGTTCCAGCTAGCTTGGATGCTACGGGAATTATGCCTGGATTTGAAATTCCTGGTTTGGTTGAGAGCGGGAGAGCCAGGCGTAGAGTAGTTGGTTCAGAGCCACATGGAGGATTAGAAGAGACCGCACTTCAACCCATGGATCTTCCACCTGAGCCGGATCCAGAGCTTGGTGATCTCCAGGATGAGCCTCAAGATCTTCCTGAATTCTCTCCTCAGGAGTTCTTAGCGCATGAGCTCGGTAGTGGAGTATGGCAGCCGGGAGAAGATTTAGGAGATGTAAGAAGAGCTATGGCAATTTTCAAGGCAAAAAATAATATTTCCGCAGACCAAAAGATGACCCCATTTGAATTTTCCTGCTTTCTTCTCACTACATGTAGTGTTCGTCTTCACCCCAGTCTTCCAGCAAAGGAATTGGCGGTACGAGCTATTGTTCAGGCCGGAGCACAAATAGCAGAAAGACACGGCATCAGTCATTTCCCCACTCACTTTGCTTTGGGCTGCGATGGCGGAACAGTCGCTTTTTATTACAATCAAATATAAGAGCAACTCTACGTTTACGAAAATAGCACGTCTTTTATCAGTTAGCGCACGCACCTATAGCTCTTCTCACAGACCGTCTTCACGTTTCCCCGCGCGTTCATGTCAATAATCAAGCGAGCCTTCTTTGGTTTCACCACTTCCAAAAAATCAGCAAAGATCAGTTCGGTAATGCTCTCGTGAAAAATCTTCACCTCGCGGAAGGCGTTGATATACAGCTTGAAAGATTTTAGCTCCAGACACTTCTTATCCGGCACGTAGGTGATGGTCACGGTTCCAAAATCCGGGTAATCGGAAAAGGGGCAGATACAAGTGAGCTCCGGTGATGAGATAGTGACCCAGTGCTCGCCCGGGCTTGCCTGTTGAAAGGCAAAAGTAGTCAAGGGGGCCGTCTTCTTTACCTCCCGCCTGATCTGAGCGATATCCACTTGGACGAAATCCTTGCCTTCGATAGAGAGTTTCTTTGAGCTCATAAAAATGTTAAGATTCGACTTCAAGCGGGTCGATTATACCGGCTTCTTTGAATCCTTTCAGCCTTAATATACAGGCAGGACATTTGCTGCAAGCCGGTCTGCGGCCTTCGTAGCAAGTATGGGATTCCTTGAGCCAGTCCAGATGTCCCAGCTCATTCATCAACTTGACCGTGTCCGCTTTACTCAAGCGCATCAGCGGAGCGTGGAAGTGAAACTGGGTGTCCATGGCCAGACTGGTTGTCTGCTCCAGCGACCTCACAAACTCCTCCCGGCAATCGGGATAGCCGCTGTAGTCGGTCTGGCAAACGCCGGTGACGATGTCTCGAATACCCAGTTGATAGGCCTTCATGGCCGCCAGCGATAGAAAGATCAAGTTTCGCCCCGGAACGAAGGTAGTTGGAAGTTGTCCATCTTCACCCGCCTTCACCTCCAGTTGGTGGTGAGTGAGAGCGCTTCTGCTCAGCTCGGAAAAAAGATCAATTTTCATCAACTCCTGCTCGACTCCAGCCAGTTTGGCTATTCTTCCGGCCTGCTCAACTTCCACCCGATGGCGTTGACCGTAGTCAAAGGTCAGAGTCTTGACCTTCTTAAATCTTTCTAACGCCCAGGCCAAACAGGTGGTCGAATCCTGACCGCCGGAGAGCAGTACCAATGCTGTGGATGGAGTCTTCATCAGGTTCCTTTTTTATTGCCCCAGTAATAAATGTGCATGCGCGGAGCAAAAGTGATCTTTAAATCTTTACAAATTTCCATCAGCCACAGGGATTTTTCAAAAGCTTCTTCTTCCGTGCGGCTTTGTGGGCTGAAGCTGACTCGGTGGATGGGAATGCCCTCTCGCTCAATGAAGCTCAGCGTCTCTTCCACATCTTTCTGATGGTCGATGACAAACTTGTACCAGGTCTTGTCAAAATTTTTCAGTATGAGTTCATAGGGTTTATTTCCAGATCCGGATAACTTGGGCGAGCTGTTGTAGTGATCGATGAACTCGTAACTTTCCTTGGCAAAACTTCCGTTCGTTTCCACTTCCACGTAATAGTGATCCGGCAGCAGCTCCAGCACTTCTCTCAAATCCTTCTGTTGCAGCATCGGCTCGCCGCCGGTGATGTCCAGATGTTTCACTCCAAAACTCTCGATCTGTTTCACGATCTGCTCCGCGCTCAGTGTATTCTTTTTGTTTACCTTCAAAGCCTCCGGTTCGTCGCACCAGTCACAGCGCAAATTGCAACCAGCGGTTCTCAAAAACACGGTAGGCTTGCCGATGCTCGGCCCTTCGCCCTGGAGCGAGTAAAAAATCTCTGCGATGTATAGCATGCTCTAAAAAACAGGAGCCCAGTATAGCAGGTTCTTTAGCGGTCGCCCATCAGAACGCTGATCGGCTTCCACTCCGGAACGTTGGAGCAAACGATTTTGATGACGGAGGCAATGGGAATGGCCAAAATCATGCCGACGATGCCCCAGAGCCAGCCCCAGAATACCAGGAAGATCAAAATGACGAGAGGGGAGAGACCCAGGGATTGTCCGGCGATCTTTGGTTCCACCAGGTTGCCCCAGATCAACTGAGCCAGGGTGATGCCCCCGAGCACCCACAGAGCCGGAGTCACTCCCACCGCTACCGCGGCGGTGGCCACGGGTGGAATGGTGGAAATAACCGAGCCGATGTTCGGTATGTAATTCAAGAGAAACGCGATGGTGCCCCACAGGAAGGCGAAGGGAACCTGAAAGTACCAGCAGATCGCCCATACCGATATTCCAGTGGCCAAGCTGACGGCAGTGTGAACGACCAGATACTTGTTCACGTCTCGATTAATATGCGAAACCATTTCGATCAGTTTTTTCCCCTGACCGCCGGGGAATGCCTCTCGAATCTTCTGGTGCAGTCCATGGCCTGACAGGCCGAAATACATGACGAACAAGAGGATCAGAAAACTGTTGGAAAGAAAACTCAGCGAAGAATTAAACACGGTGTTGGCCGTGGTGCCGATGGGAAGGCTGAAAAGTACCTGGGTAAGGTTTCCCACCGCCTTATCAACCCACTCATACTCAGCCGAGTATTGGTGGACTATGGTGGTGATATTTTGCTTGTACTGGGGAAAGTTTTTTACGAAGGCTCCGCTATTTTCGATTACCTTGTCGACGGCGTAGCCGAGGGCCGCGAAGCCAAGAGTAAACAAAATCAGTAAGGTGACGATTCGCGGTATTTTCCACTGTGCCAGCTTCTCCACCAACGGAGAAATAATGTAAGCGATCATAATCGCGATCAGCAGGGGAATCAGGATCGGCTTCAAAATAAACAAGGCCGCGCCGATGACGACGATAGCCAGAATAGTGAGCGGAGCGGAGCGAGCCTGGAGGGTCATGACGAAAGGGGAAGATCAATTGAGATCAGCTTAGCACAAACGGAGGGGGAGTAAATAACCTTCCGAAACTTTGAAACGAATTTACTTCAGCCGATACAGAGTTGCCTTTCCTTTACGGAAGACAAAAGTTCCTATTCCCATCCTTGAAGAGATCAATTCCGCAATGCTGTTCAGCTCCATCGGGACAAG
>JAUYKR010000033.1 GCA_030699855.1 bacterium | reverse complement strand
TAGAAGGGGTAAAAATCTCAATCGATCTAATGCCACTGGAAATACCCCTTACAATCACCGTCAACGAAACCTTTGACTACACCTACGTCCAACCGGTTCTTCGTCCCAGCGATGAGAAAACCATAAGCATGACCGCACTTCTGGAAAGCGTGTATGGCTTTGGCGAGGATACCGGCAAGGAAGATTTTAACTTTTACGTCTATAGCATAAGCCAGCGCTGCGACAACTACCGCTGCGCGTCCGCCGAAGTCACACAACTCCGAAATGTTCTCACTCGACAGGAGATCGGCTGGCTGAGCAAGTATTTCCGAAAGCAGTTTCAGAACTAAACAAAGCCGTAAAATACTTTACCGAAGACCCCCCGAGAGGGGGTCTTTTGCTTGGCTCAAAGAACTGATACAGTAACATATGCCATGAAAGTCGCTCTCATCAGCATCGGAGTAGTCACCTTCATCTTTGGAAGCTTTCTCCCAGCCGCCCTGGCGCAAAACCCGACAGAACTTCTGACGAATTCAGCGGGGAGAAATTACTCATTTACCGGCACGCTTGATCTTGATTTGCTCGTGAATGACGATCGGCGATCATCAGCCGACTTTACCTTTGAGGCACTCTTCGAGGGAAAGAAAGTCGGGTCTGCCATGGAAGTATTGGCGAATGTCTCCCACATCGTCCGGGACAGGCTGGGAAAGTGGGTTGCAAGATATGATGCAAGTGTAACGACTAAATATGAGAGGGATGAGGGGCTTGTGGAGCTTGCGGTTCATGGGGTCAGCTTTGAAAAAAGGAGAACACAAAGAAGGGGAACGGCACCTCGGGATTTTTGGCTCGACGACGCGGCCCTGGCAGTGGAAGAACTCAAGTCAGAACCCTACATCGGCACAAGAGAACAGCTCAGCCGGTACTTGTCCCACGGGGAAGACACGATTGAACAAATGATTCGCCTCGGATTTCTATGGTCAACAGCCCGTGTCCCACTGCTAACTCAGCTGACCGAACACGACCTGAATGGAATACTCGGAGACACACGGCTATTTTTTTCGGAAACCAGAAGAAACCCCATTGCCATCCTGGCTCGGGATTTTAACAAATTGAGCCTGACGTACCGGCTAAAAGGAGAATCTTCTGTGCTGCCGCTGGCCAAGCAAAAGCGGTTGAAAAAGTTTTTGGATGCTTTCATTCCGACACAGCTTTATCCATATAAAACATCTCTAAATCAGGAGCAACAGCTCCTGGACCTGATGAGGATTGCTGAACAGCTTCAGCTGGAAGTAATCATGAACCATGAGGCGGGACTGGTGTCTGAGATTGCGGTGGAAATGACAATTCTGGGCACAGAGGTTCCCATGACGATGAGTTTCGTCGAGCAGTACTGGTACAACCTGCCGGCCGCGGTCGAGTGGGACGAAAAGAGCGAACCGCTGGCAAAATTGTTTGACGAGATTCAGAGAAGGCTGGGAATATCACTACCAATCGCAGCTGTGGAGATCCGGCCGTCATACGAACCGGGAGAAGACCGCGCAGTTCCTGAAGCCGAACTCACACCCGTTGCCGCCGATGCAACTGCTAAAACCTGCGACAACAGGGCCTGTGTGCTTCGGGAGCTGAAAAAGGAGGCAAAGAGTATGACGAGGGCGGATTATTTGAGGGTAAGGCGCGATTTGCTCAAGAGTTTTCGCTGAAATTCAGAGCCTGTTGTCCGCTGACGCGGACAATTGCGGCTTGTGAAAACAGCCAGGCTGTGATGAAATGCCCCTGAGTCATTTTCGCATGCAGAAAACCTACGATCACCAAAAAATCGAAAAGAAGTGGCATCAGAAGTGGTTTAAAGCCAAGCTCTTTCGAGCTTCCGACGAGGACAAAAGCAAGCCCAAATACTACGTGCTGGACATGTTTCCCTACCCTTCCAGCGCCGGCCTGCACGTGGGCCATCCGGAGGGGTACACCGCCACCGACATCATCAGTCGCTACCTTCGTATGAAGGGCTACAATGTTCTCCACCCCATGGGTTGGGACGCCTTTGGCCTTCCGGCAGAAAACTACGCCATCAAGACCAAGATCCACCCGGAAAAAAGCACCCTGGCCAGCATTACCACCTTCAAGAGGCAAATTCAGGAACTCGGGTTCAGCTACGACTGGGAACGTGAGATTGCCACCTGCCTGCCGGAATACTATCAGTGGACTCAGTGGTTTTTTTGCTTTCTCTACAAAAATGGCCTGGCCTACAAGAAGAAGGCCCCTGTGAACTGGTGCAATGACTGCCAAACCGTGCTGGCCAACGAGCAGGTGGTGGAGGGGCATTGTGAGCGCTGCAAGTTTCCAGTAACGCCAAAATTCCTGGCCCAGTGGTTTTTCAAAATCACGGACTTCATCGACGACACGGGCGAAACCTCCGGGCTGCTCAGCGGCCTGGACAAAATTGACTGGCCAGAGTCGACCAAGATCGGACAGCGCAACTGGATTGGACGCAGCGAAGGTGTTAACTGGATCAATCAGAGGGTGAAGGACATGGACATTTCCTTCGAAATGTACGACTCGGTACCACAAACCTATATGGCGCAGCGCTTCTGTGTGATTGCGCCGGAACACCCCATGGTCGCCAAACTGGTTGAGGGGACAGAGCACGAAAAGCCGGTGACGGAATTTGTGGAGAAGGTAAAAAAGCGTAAGATGGAAAACAAATTTGATCTGGAAAAAGAAAAAGACGGCATCTTTACCGGCCGGGTCATCGACAATCCCTTTGGGACTGGCGACCTGCCCATCTGGGTGGCCTCCTTTGTTGTCATGGATTACGGGACGGGTGTCGTCCACAGCAGCGCTCACGACGAGCGCGACTTTGCTTTTGCCAAAGCCAATAACCTCCCACTCCACCCGGTCATGTTTCCGGAGGATCCGGAAGAAGCAAAAAAGGTAGAGGCACTGGAATATTGCTACCACCACGATCCAATGGCGATCATGCAGGAGCCGGCTGAATTTAAGGGAAGGCGCTGGGGAGAGGTTCGCGAAGACCTGATCGATTTTGTGGTGAAGAAGGGCTTGGCAAAGCGCCAGACCAATTACAAAATGCGAGATTGGCTGGTTTCCCGCCAGCGCTACTGGGGGGCGCCCATTCCCATGGTCTACGATGACCAGGAAAATGAATATCTGCTCCCGGAGGATGAGTTGCCGGTTCATTTGCCGGAAGATGTCGACTTTAATCCAAAGGGCGAGTCTCCGCTCACGCAATCGAAGTCTTTTCACGACCAGAAAATCCTGGCCAGAATCGAAGAGAAGCTGAAGAAGTCCGGATCAATGCCAAAGGATCGAAAGCTTGTTCGCCGTGAATCAGACACCATGGATACCTTCGTCTGTTCATCATGGTACATGTGGCGGTTTATGGACCCGAAGAACAAAAAGGAATTTGCCTCCAAGAAACTGATGGAACAGTGGGGTCCGGTTGACCTCTACGTGGGAGGCGCCGAGCACACGGTGCTTCACCTGCTCTACGCCAGATTTTTTTGTAAAGCTCTGCATCGACACGGATACATCAGCACCGATGAGCCATTCACCAAGCTGCGACATCAGGGGATGATTTTGGGGGAAGATGGGGAAAAAATGAGCAAGTCACGAGGCAACGTCATTAACCCAGATGAGATTGTCAAACAGTATGGAGCCGACACCCTCCGGATGTACGAAATGTTCATGGGGCCGTTTAAAGACATGAAGCCCTGGAGCACCAAGGGTGTCCTCGGAGCCTACCGCTTTCTCAAAAAAACCTGGGCCATTATTACCGAAGCCAAGCTCACGGACGAAGAACCGGATCACGACACGCTAAAGATGTGCCACCAGACCCTCAAAAAAGTCACTCACGACATCGAGGAGTTTAAATTTAACACCGCAATTTCCCAGATGATGATCATGATTAATCACATTCAAAAGCTGGGCAAGGTTCCAAAAGCCGCTATGGAAATCCTGCTGACCTGTCTGTACCCCTTTGCCCCGCACATGGCGGAAGAGTGCTGGGAGCTGATGGGCCACAAGGCCATGATTATGAACGAACCCTGGCCAGCCTATGATGAAGCCATTGCCAAAGAAGAACAGATGAATATGCCGATTCAAATTGCTGGAAAACTAAGGGGCACTATTACCGTGCCGGTTGACATCGGTAAGGAGGAAGCACTGGCCTTAGCGCTTGCTGAGCCCAATGTAGCCAAGTACCTGCAGGGGAACAAGATCGTCAAAGAAATTTTTGTTGCCGGGAAGATCATTAACCTGGTGGTAACATGAACATTGGAACTACACCGTATATCTGGCAAAACGGTACCTTCGTCCGCTGGGAAAATGCCAAGACCCACGTCCTCAGCCACGCGCTCCATTACGGCAGCTCCGTCTTCGAGGGAATTCGAGTGTATCCGACAGGCAAGGGACCTGCCCTGCGGCTCGTCAAGGATCATGTGGCCCGGCTGTTCTATTCGGCCAGCACAATGCGAATGAAAATTCCATTTACTCAGTCTCAAATCTTTAAGGCCATCGTAGAAACCGTTCGGAAAAATAAGCTCAACGAAAAGGGTTATGTGCGTCCCCTTGCCTACTACGGCTACGGAAAAATGGGGGTAAACCCAGTGGGTGCGGAAGTAAACCTGATCATCGCCTGCTGGCCCTGGCCCACCTATCTGGCCGACACTCCCATCGCTGTCAAGATCAGCAAGTTTATTCGCATTCACCCCAAATCTTGCTTCGTCGACGCCAAGGTCTGCGGCTACTACGTCAACAACATCTTCGCCATTCAGGACGTGGTAGGTCCCGGCTGCGACGAGGCCCTGCTCCTCGACTTCAAAGGAAACATTGCCGAAGGTCCGGGGGAAAACTTTTTCATCGTCAAGAAGGGAATCATTTACACTCCCCCGCTGGGAACGATTTTGAAGGGGATTACCCGCCGGACGGTCATAGATCTGGCCAGGAAGCTTGGTTACCGGGTGGTGGAAAAAGACATCAAGCCGAGGGATGCCTATGCGGCTGATGAGGCCTTCTTCACCGGCACGGCGGCGGAAGTCACGGCTATTGGATCCATCGACGGTCACTCCATAAATAAGAAGAAAACTGGGCCAATCGTCGGCCATCTCAAAAAGGAATACCTGGACCTGGTGACCGGGAAGAGCCAGAAGCTCAAAAATATCCTCACCTACGTTTGAGCTGAACTAGATAATAACCACACCCTTCCTGTTGCTGTGGCACTGAATATTGACCGCCACCGGCAGAGAGGCCGCATGGCATGGCGCAGACTCGATAAACACGCCAAGCGCGGTAATCCTTCCGCCCAGGCCCTGGGGGCCAATCCCAAGCTTATTGACGGCTGTGAAAAACTCCTTTTCCAGCTTTTGGTATGGCTTTTGTTTGTGCTTACTTCCCAGATCGCGAAGCAAGGCCTTCTTGGCCAAGGCAGCAACAGAATCGAAAGTGCCGCCGACTCCAATTCCTAAAATCCAGGGCGGACAGGAGCTGGCACCGGCCTCTCTGCACACCTTCAAAACAAACTCCTTGATTCCCTCCGGCACATCTGCGGGGGTGAGCATGGCCAGCTGGCTGGAATTGTCGGCTCCGGCGCCCTTGGCCAGATAGCTGACTTCAACCTTGTTCCCCGGAACAAGCTCCAGGTGAACGACGGCGGGAGTGTTATCCTTAGTGTTGTTCCTATCGAACAGAGGGTCTTTCAGCATGGATTTGCGAAGGTAGGCCTCTTTGTAGGCCTCCCGTACCGCCTGGTCAAAAACCTGCTGGACAGATGCTCCTTTTAGCACGCATTCCTGGCCCCAGCGGACGAAGAAAACGGCTACGCCGGTATCCTGACAAAGCGGCATCTCTTTTTCCGCCGCAATGTCTTTATTGTCCAAAATCTCACCGAGCACGTACAGGCCAAGCTCAGATTTTTCGAGCAGCTTGGCACGCTTTAAAAATTTTACTGTCTGCGGGTCAAGTCGAAAATTGCAGCGGATGCACAGCTGCTTCACCGGATCGATAATGTCTCTGGAATAAAGAGTTCTCATGTTTTCGCTAACGTGACGACAGCCGCCGCGACCGCGTCGGCAACCCCCGGGTCAAACAAGCCGGGAATAATTTTATCAACCGTTGGCTCCTTCACCAGGTCTGCCAGGGCCTGGGCGGCAGCCAGCTTCATGTCATCCGTGATCTGGGCACGCGCCTTAAGCGCGCCCTTGAAGATGCCCGGGAACACGAGAGCATTGTTGAGCTGGTTCGGAAAATCGCTGCGGCCGGTAGCGACAATGTAGGCCCCTCCGGCCTTGGCATCGTCCGGCATAATTTCCGGAGTGGGGTTGCTCAGGGCGAAGACCAGGGGCTTATCAGCCATAGTTTTAATATCGTCGGCCGTGAGAAGATTTGGCGCCGAAACCCCGATGAAAACATCAGCACCTTTCAATGCATCACGGAGGCTGCCCGACTGTCCGTCAAGATTCGTAAATTTCAGTAAGGCAGTCTTATGATCATCAATGTCGTCACGGCCCGGGCCAACAATGCCGTGGCGGTCACACAGAAGCATACGCTGGACGCCAGCCAGATGGAGCAACTCGGCAATGGCAGTTCCAGCCGCGCCGGCTCCGCAAATGACGACTCGCAAGTCCTCCAGCTTCCTTTGAGTAAGCTTCAAGGCGTTCTTCAGGCCGGCAAGGAGCACGATGGCGGTACCATGCTGGTCGTCGTGAAAGACCGGGATTTTCATCTCCCTTTGCAGGCGACGTTCAATATCGAAGCAACGCGGAGAAGAAATGTCTTCCAAATTGATGCCACCAAAGCTCGGCTCCAGACGCTTAACGGTCTCTACGATTTCATCGGGATCCTGAGTGTTCAGGCAAATGGGAAAGGCATCCACGCCGGCAAATTTTTTAAAGAGAATAGCCTTCCCCTCCATCACCGGCAGAGCGGCTTCCGGTCCAATGTTTCCCAGGCCCAGGACGGCGGAGCCGTCGGTTACAACCGCCACCATATTTCCACGGGATGTATACTCATAAACCATTTCCGGCTCTTCGGCGATTCTTCGGCATGGCTCTGCCACGCCAGGCGTGTAAGACAAAGAAAGATCATCCAAACTTTCAAGAGGCACTTTGCTGGCAATCTCGATTTTTCCCCGGTGCTTGGAATGAAGCTCAAGAGCCTTTTGATTGGTGTTCATACAAAAGAGAGCAAGTAAAATCGGCTCTACTATAGATCATTGCCACCGCTTTCAAAAGTCCGACAGCTATTTTTCTCTCACCGTCCGCAAAATCTGGTACAGGAGGGGGTCCAAGCGGACACCAGTGCTTTCTAATGGAATTTGCGCGACCAAAAGGTCTCGAGATGAAACAACCGACAACAGCAAAACGCTGGCTTGCTGATGGTAGATCACCCAGTCCCTTTTGCCCAGCTTCCTGCTCTCAACTGGCGACAAGCCTTGAAAAGTGCCAATCTCTCCGGCTCTGCCGGGAAGCAAACTCAAGATCATGTGTTCCCTGCCGGCTTCGGAAGTGATGATGGCTGTCTGTTCGGAAGCTGAACTCTGAAAACGTACACGGAAGTTTGGCGGGTGCAGGAAGGAATAGCTGCTATTGGGGTCACGAAACGAACTGAGCATCTGATTGCTGACGACAAGAGTCTCGGACAATTGCCGAGCAGTCGCTTGCAAACAAGGCTTCTGGAACAGGCAAGAGTCAAAAACGGCGATGACAAAGTGACCATCCTCCGCCAAGTAGGTCATGGCTGGAAGATCGGTGGGAGCTTCCGCTATGTCCAGCTGAGACCAGACATCCGGCTCGATAAGAGCAAGATCCATCACGGGGTTTAAGCCCTGTCCATCGCGAACAAATAAGGAATACACGTTGTGGTACGGCCCATGAACCGCGTTCCCCAAGTCATAGACTTCTAGAGGAGTTTCTGACGTCAACTGAAAGGCGAGAAGTGAACTCTCGGTCAGGCGGGCATAGACCGGCAATGATTGATGCTCCGATATAAAGATAAGGCGAGACAAAAACGCCGCGATTTGCGCCCGACTGGCCTCTGAGTGGGCTGGGAAGCCATCATCGGAAAAGCTAAAGGCATAGCCCGCAGAGCTGAGCTGGAAAATATTCTTCTCAAGCAGATACTGGACGTAAGGCTGGTACCACGGCCCGCTGGAATTCACGGTCGAAACATTTTTGCTGGAAAGAATGATTTTTGCCGCTTCGGCGATATTGACGATACTCAGGGGACGAAAATTTCCATCCGGATAGCCCGCGATCCAGCCTTGCTCGTAGGCGTAGTAGACGTAGGGCTCGTACCATGACCCCACCTCGACATC